>CAKUKT010000041.1 GCA_934663655.1 uncultured Victivallaceae bacterium | reverse complement strand
GTGATGATGCGCTTTCCGCTGTTTAACCCGTTTTCATTCCTCAATCATTCCGACCGCCGCTCATTATAAAAAATTTCGGAAAAAATCCCCTCCTGACTTGAAATCGGAGAAAAACATGATACATTAAGCACTGGTAACCAGTTTGCACAGCACACCACGTTACCAGTAATTGGGTTTTCTTTCAGGAACAGCAACATGACCGGACTTTCAATTGAGGAACGGGTACGCGAATATGTCGCATCCCCGGAGAACGACGCCAAATTCGTCAGCGAACGCGATATTGCCGACCGTTTCGATCTGAACCGGAGCACCGCGCGCAAACTGCTGATGATGTTCGAGGGCGAAGGACTCCTCGAATGCATCCCTCAACGCGGCTACCGGCGCATCGATTTCAGCAGCACCAGCGCCGAAACCCATCTGAAAATGCGCCGTTCCATCGAAGCTGAGGCCGCCCGCATCGCCGCGGAACGCGCCAACCGCGAGGATCTGATCCGCCTGATCCTCATAACCGATGAATTTGAAGCCCTCGACCCGGAAAAAGATGTGGAGACCATCCTCCACCTCGACGGCGAATTTCACCGGGCGCTGGTGCGGGCGGCCCACGACAATCTGCTCGAAAAACTTTTTTCGTTTATTTTCTTCCCGTCGGTGCGCCGCCAACCGCTTTCCCAGTCGGACATCTCCGCCGTCGCGGAATCACACCGGCGGATTATCGAAGGAATCCGTTCCCACGATCCCGATGTCGCGGAAACAGCTCTTCTGAACCACCTCGGCGGTAAAAAAACGGGGAAAAAATCCTCTTAATTTTATTTCATCAACAATTTTCATTACCAACGTTTTTCGCGGACGCCGGCGGCGGTTCCGCCGCGCCCCAAAAAATAAAAGGAAAATCAACATGACGCTGAAAAGCAATCTCTCCAGAACCGTCACCGTCGGCTCCAGACGAATCGGCTACGGCGAACCCATCTTCCTCACCGCGGAGATCGGCTCGGCACACCTCGGCTCGGTGGAAAACGCGAAAAAACTGATCAAGGCGGCGGCCGACGCCGGCTGCGACGGCGCGGATATATTCATGTCATTCGCCGACGAATTCTACTACTGTTCGGTGATGCCCAATACCGATGATATCAAAAAAGTGGTGCGCGAACTGGAATTTTCCCGCGATCAGTGGAAGGAACTTTTCGACTACGCCGACAGCTGCGGCATCATCCTCTATCCGACCCCGCTGGACTACCCGTCGATCGAACTCTGCCGCGAACTCAAAGTCAAAATGATCAACATCAACAGCGACGATGCCAACAATCCGCTGCTGCTCAAACGCGCCGCCACCCTCGGCGTGCCGATCACCATGCATGACATCAACATGTCGATCAGCGAAATGACGCTGGCAGTGCGGACGCTCCATGATTGCGGCGTGCAGGATATCATTCTGCTCCATTCGACGATGGAGAGCGGTGAAATCGAAACCCTCTACGCGACCGCCAATCTCGAAGTCATCAACACCTACAAACAGTTGTTCGGGGGTTCGGGAGTGCTGGCCGGCTGCGTGGAACACACCACCAGCGACTTTCTGATCTACGCGGTGGCGGCGATGAAGCCGGCCCTGATCTCCAAACACATCCAGCTCTCTCACGACAATCCCCACGACACGGAGATCTCCGTTGATGTCACTTCACTCAACTCGATGGTGCAGAAAGTCCGCTTCGTGGAAATGTCGCTCGGCAACGGATTCGTCCAGGAACTCGTCGACAAGGACGGCAATTTCAACCCCAATCACGGCGCCCGCCGCAAAGTGCTGGTGGCAGTCCGGGACATTCCGGCCGGCAAGGTGATCGAAGAGGCGGACCTGGCCGCGAAACGCCCCGGCCATCTCGGCGGCATGGCGCCGGGCGAATATATCCATTTCGTCGGCGCAACCGCGAAGCAGACGATTTTGCGCGATACGGTGATGAACTTCGACCTCGTCGAACACGTTCAAAGCGCACCCTACAAGTATCCCGGCCTCGACCGCTTCCGCATCGGCCGCGATCTCAAGGATTTCCGCGGCGCGTGACCGTCGATTTCCTCAACGCTCCTCCGGGGTCATTCCCGGCGGAGCGTTTTTTTCCAGGCGCAACCTACTCCTCGAGCATCGCCCACATCCGGCCCGACGGATTGCGCATCACCCGGATCGGCAGATCGAAGGCACGCGAAAGATTTCCGGCGGTAAGCACCTCATCCCGCGGCCCGGAACACATCACCCGGCCGTCCCGGACAATCATTCCGCGATCGAAGATCGGCAGAATATCCTCGATCCGCTGGGTGATGAATATCATCGTCAGTTCCGGCAGCTTGGCCGCCATGGCGGCAATTTCTCCGAGCAGGAACTCCCGCCCCGCCATATCCAGATAGACACTCGGCTCGTCGAGCAGCAGCAGGTCCGGCTTGGTGAGCAACGCCCGGGTGATCAGAATTTTGATCTGTTCGCCGCTGGACATCGTGAAAATCTGCTGGTCGCAGAGGTGGGCACAGCGGAAACGCGCCATCAGCGCCCGCGCCTCCTCGACCTCCTCCGGACGCGGTTTGCGGAACAATCCCAGAGTTCCATCAAAACCGGACAACACCATCTGCAGACCGGTCCATTCGGTGCCGGTGAACTGCTGCATGAACGGGCTGACCCAGGCAATACGCTTGCGCAGTTCCACCAGATTGGTCTGGCCGAACCGGTTCCCGAGCACCGAAACCTCCGCACCGTAGACCGGCCAGGCGTACCCCATCAGCATCTTGACCAGCGTGGTCTTGCCGGCGCCGTTGGCGCCGAGAATAAAACAACGGCCGCCGCTCTCGACGCTCCAGGAGAGGTCGTGAATGATTTCCCGGCCGCCGAGCCAGACGGAAGCGTGTTTGATGTCAATTGCGTTGCTGTTCATTTCTCTGTCCGCTCTTGTATTCGAGCCAGCGGTCACGCAACTGCTTGCCGCGGGCAAACTCGTTTTCGAAACCGTCGAAGTCCCCGATCTCGATCAGATGTTTCAATTCAGCATAACGGCGGTCGAAGTCGCGCAAAGCGGCGAGTACCGCCTGCTGGTTCTGCATGATGATCTCCTTCCACATGGCCGGATTGCTCGACGCGATCCGACAGCTGTCCCGGAATCCGGTCGCGCAGCCGCGGAAACGTTCGTGCCGCGTCTCCTCGTCCGGAGCCTCCAGAATGCTTGAAGCCAGCGCCGACGCCAGCACATGCAGCACATGACTGGTCCGCGCCACCAGATCGTCGTGACGCGCCGGATCGATCCGGCCGGGAATCCCGCCGACCGAACGCCAGAGCGTTTCAATCCGGGCGACTGCGTCCGGAGGAGAATCGGGAGCCGGCGTAACAAAGACATCCGCCCCGAAATAGAGTTCCGGAAACGCCGCCTCCAGTCCGCTCTTTTCCGTCCCCGCCATCGGATGTGAACCGACAAAGGTAACTCCGGCAGCCGCCAACCCGGCGGCAGCGGCCATCACCGGCTGCTTCACACTGCCGATGTCGGTCACCAGAGTTCCCGGCCGCCAGAAGCCGGGGTCTCCGGCAAGATATTCACAGGCGACGGAAACCGGCAGCGCGAGCACCACCAACTCCGCCGCTCCCGCCGCTTCCGACGCTTCACTGAACACCTGATCGACCGCCTCCAACTCAATGGCGCGGTCGCGCACTTCGGAACGGCGATCCCAGCCGATTCGCCGGCAACCGCTTTTCCGCAGCGCCATGCCGAGCGAACCGCCGAGCAATCCCAGCCCGATTATCGCCACGGAATTTTTTCTGTCGTCCATATTTTCTCCCCCGGACCCCCAGGAAAGCGATCCGGTAAAACGGTACTTTGTAATAAACGTTTCAGAATATATCACCACATCGGAGAATATTCCAGAAAAATAGCATCGACAGACTTGATAAAAAAGTGAATACGCCATATATTATAATAACGCAGATTGCGGATATTGTATCTGTCGCGGAACCGCGGGAAACCGGCAGCGCCGGAGTCTCCCGGGGGCCGGGGCAATGTCGCGTAAGGAAGTGGGGAGTGGTCTGCCCGCTTTTTTTATTGAGCAGGCGCAGCGGCCTCTCCACATCCGCAGTCTCCGGAGTCGCCGGAGCCGGTTGTTGCCGGCGTATGGGGTTGAGTTTCAGATGATGAGGGAGGTTTAAAATATGAGCAATGAATTGTTGACCATTCTCGAATACATTGAGCAGGAACGCGGCATCACCCGGGACAGTCTGGTCAAAGCGCTGGAAAACGCAATTCTGACCGCCTCCCGCAAAAGCATCCATCCCGCCAGTGATCTGGTGGTCAAGATCGATCCTCCAACCGGCCGGATTCAGGCGTGGGCTCGCCTCGAAGTGGTCGAAGACAATCCCAACAACGATCAGCTCATCATCGCCCGCGCCCGCGAACGCTTTCCGGATGCGAAGGTCGGCGACATTGTCGAATGGGAGGTTACGCCGCGCAACTTCGGCCGGATCGCCGCCCAGACCGCACGCCAGGCGATCATTCAGCAGTTGCGCAAGGCGGAAAAGGAAAACGTGCAGGATGAATTTGCCGACCGGGTCGGTCAGATCATCAACGGGACGGTTCGCCGTTTCGAAGGCGGGAGCATCATCATCGATTTCCAGAAGGCCGACGGAATCATGACCGCCCGGGAGAAGATCCACGAAGAACAATATCTGCCCGGAGACCGGATCAACGCGCTGCTGCTCCGTGTCGACACCAACACCTCCGGCCCGAGCCTGATCGTTTCCCGGGCGGCGCCGGAATTTGTAGCCCGGCTTTTCGAGCGGGAGGTTTCGGAGATTCACGACGGTATCGTCAAGATCATGGGCATCGCCCGCGAACCCGGCAAACGTACCAAGATCGCGGTTGCCAGTACCGATTCGCGGATTGAACCGGTGGGAGCCTGCGTCGGCATGCGCGGCACCCGCGTGAGAAGAATCACCGACGAACTCGGCAACGAACGTGTCGATATCGTGCCTTACGATCCGGATATCCGCAAATACGCTGCCAATGCGCTGCTTCCGGCGCGGGTGAGGAGTGTCGAGGTCAACGAGGATAAACACGAACTCATTGTTCAGGTTGATGACGAGCAATCGCGGATCGCGTTCGGCCGCAAGGCGCAGAATGTCCGGCTTTCCGCCAAGCTCATCGGCTGGAGCATTACGCTTGCCAGCGTCGATACCAGAACGGAAGCGAAACCGACGATCGCCGAACAGATGCGGATCGCCGCCGGAAAACTCGCCGATGACATCGGCGTTTCCGCCGAAACTGCGCGCAAACTGGTCGAGAATGGTTTTGTAACCCTCGACGGCGTGAAGGCCGCCGAACCGTCCGCGCTGCTGGGAATCCCGGAAATCGACCGCGGGGAAATCGAAGCAGTCCTGGCACGATTGCATGAATAAGCGCGGCGGTGCAGCAAAGGAGAGGTGTTCCAGTGAATAAAACTTTATCAGTCAAGGAGATCGCAAAAAAACACGGCGTATCTTCCCGCGAAATCATAAAAGAACTCAACGATCAGGGCATCGAGACCCCGGACAAGGAAAATTCGGTCATTCCCGCGGATATGGTCGAACTGGTCACTCAATACTTCAACGACCTCTACGATAACGACAACGATGAACCGGCCCCGCCCCAGGGTGCCAGAAAAGGCGGCAAGAAAGCCCCGTCCCGGCGTCCGAACGAAGGTGCGGCGGAGAAGGTATCCAAATCCGGATCCAAGCCTGCCTCCCGAAAGGGGGGAACTCCGGCGGCAGCGGCGGCGCCGACCACCTCCGGCGGACAGATTACGCTGCCGGCGCCGATCATCGTCAAAACGCTGGCGGAAGCGGTCGGGAAAAAACCCAACGAACTCATCACTGACCTTATTAAACTCGGAGAACTTGCCGGCATCAATCAGCCGATCAGCGAAAACAACGCCAAAAAACTTTGTGCCGGTTACGGATTTGAACTGATTATCGGTGCGCCGGAAAAACCCGCCGCACCGGAAAAACCGGTCAAACTCAAACCCGCCGATGATCCGGCGATGCTGCGCGAACGTCCGCCGGTGGTGACCTTCATGGGCCATGTCGACCACGGCAAAACCTCACTGCAGGACGCGATACGCCATACCCACGTGACCGACAATGAAGCGGGTGCGATCACTCAGCATATCGGCGCCTCGACGGTGATGTTTCACAACAAGGCGATCACCTTTATCGACACCCCCGGCCATGCCGCGTTCACTCAGATGCGGGCCCGCGGCGCCAATGTGACCGACCTGGTGGTGCTGGTGGTTTCCGCTACCGAGGGTTTCAAGCCTCAGACGGTGGAAGCGATGAACCACGCTCTCGCGGCCAAAGTGCCGATTATCGTCGCGATCAACAAGATCGATCTGCCGGATGCCAATCCCGACAAAGTGCTTCTCAACATGCAGCAGCATAGTCTCTCCAGCGAGGACTGGGGAGGAGATGTGGGTACCGTGCGGGTTTCCGCCAAGACCGGCGCCGGACTTGATGATCTGCTGGAGCGGATCCTGATCGAAGCGGAAATGCTGGAACTGCGTGCCAATCCCCGTCGTCCGGCTTCAGGTGTAATTCTGGAAGCCCAGCTCGAACAGGGACTGGGTTCCACCGGCAGCGCGCTGATTCTCGACGGCACGTTGCACGTCGGCGATGTGGTGCTCTGCGGCGAACATTACGGCAAGGTGCGTTCGCTGATCAACGACAAGGGGGAACGGGTAAAATCCGCCGGACCGAGCACCCCGGTAAAAATCGTCGGTCTCTCGGGAGTTCCCGAAGCGGGAGATCATCTCGAAACCTTCGCCTCCGAAAAAGAGGCCCGGGTCGAAGCCGAACGCCGGATCGCGGAAAAACGGGGCCGAATGCTCTCGTCCTCTTCGATCGTTACTGCCGAAGATCTGTTCAGCCGCCTCAACAACGAAGGCCGCAATACCCTCAATCTGATTATCAAATCGGACGTGAGAGGTTCCGGCGAGGCGATCGCCGATTCGCTGCTCCAGCTGCCGTCGGAGAAGATCAAAGCGGAAGTGATTTCCAACGCGGTGGGACCGATCAGCGAAAGCGATATCGATCTTGCCGCCGCAACCAATGCGATCGTGATCGGCTTCCACGTCCGGGTCAATCCGGGGGTGAACGATCTGGCCAAGAAGCGCGGTGTGGAAATCCGCCTCTACAGCATCATCTATGAATTGATCGAAGATATCACCGACGCGCTGGCCGGTAAACTTGAACCGGAAAAACGCGACAAGGTGATCGGGGAAGCGAAAATTCTCCAGATATTTGAACTCTCCAAGGGGCCGAAAATCTGCGGCTGCCGGGTTGAATCCGGCTGTGTGCGGGTCGGCGCCAAGGCGCGGGTGCGCCGGGATCGCGAACTCATTTACAATGGCGAGGTGGTAAGTCTGCGCCATTTCCGCGACGACGTGCGCGAGGTCAAGGCCGGTTTGGAGTGCGGAATCCGCCTCGACAACTTCGCCGACTTCGTCGAAGGCGACGAAATCGAAATCTACGAAATCGAACTCAAGAAACCCACGCTGTAAACGATGCGCGCACGTAACGACGGACATAATAACAAGGTGGATCGGTTGACCCGGGTCAATGCCCTGCTCAAACGCGAGCTTGCCGATCTGATTGAACGCGGAGAATTGTGCCCGTCCGGCATGCTGCTTTCGGTGACTGAGGTCAACACCAGCGTTGATCTGCGCAATGCCACGGTTGAAATCAGCATATTCGGCGGCGAGGCCAAAGCACGTGAGGCGGCGTTCCGGGAACTGGAAATCCGCCGGGTGGAACTTCAGGAGCGGATCGCCAGAAGCCTTAAGTTCAAGCACACTCCGGTGCTGAATTTCCACCTCGACCGCCGAATGGAACGCGGCGATCGGGTGCTCGAAATCCTCAACGCCGCCGAGCAGAAAGAGGATGGCCGCGATGGTGACCGGTGATTTTTCCGGAGTGCTGGCGGCACTGCTCGCCGGAGAACGGGTACTGCTGCTGACCCATTCCCGCCCTGACGGCGATGCGCTGGGATCGGTTTTCGGCATGCGGGCATTTCTCAATTCCCTTGGAAAAACCGCGGAAGTGTTGTTGCCGGAGGAACCGCCGTCGCGCTTTCTGCCGCTTATCGACCGGTTCGTCCGCAACGCCGATCCAGCGGCCTACGATCTCATCGTACTGCTCGATTGCGCCAATCCTCCCCGGATCGGAGCCGGAGGGCTCACGATGGAGGAGTTGAATCGCTACAACTTCATTTCCATTGATCATCACCGTGCCAATTCCATTCAGGCGGTCCTCAGCTACACGGATCCGGAGTGTTCCAGCGCAAGTGAAATCGCCGCGCGTCTGGCCCTGGATTCCGGTCATCCGCTTCCCGTCGAAGCGGCGACCTGCTGGCTGGCCGGAATCATGACCGACACCGGTTCCTTCCGTTTCTCCAATACTTCAGGCGGAACCCTGCGGGTCGCAGCGGAACTGCTCGACCGGGGTGCGGAGCTGGAACTGGCAACCAACTCGCTCTTTTTCAACAAGCCGCTCAATCAGCTGAAGTTCGAAACCGAACTCGTCGAGCAGCAGCTCCGGATTGCCTGCAACGGCGAACTCGCCTGGGCCTTTGTCCCGGATGAACTGCTGGAGAAATATGACTTCTCATTGCGCGAGGACGAAGGCCTGATCGATATTTTCCGGGGTATTTCCGGAGTCAAAATCGCGATGTTGATCTTTCATCAGCCGGATGGTTATCGCTTCTCGCTCCGCAGCAAGGATCGGAGATTTCCGGTGGGCCCGCTGGCCAGAAGTTTCGGCGGCGGCGGCCATGACATGGCTTCCGGACTGAAGCTCGACCTCCCGACTCTGGAGGAGGCGGAAAAACGAATCGTCGCCGCGATCACCGAATTGCTCGCAGGCAAAAGTTTCTGACGATCGATCACAAAAGTCCGCGGCGGGAACGCCCGGGGACGGCCAGTCCCGGCAGCCGTTTTTTTCGAGGCATGCCCATTCTCCACCGGCTGGGGTAAGAGTTCAGTCACGCGGCATTCGCGCTCAAGGAATAAATAACATGGTATCCTGAGCCCCCGGCGGGAGCAAAACTTGTTTCACATGTACAGTGCGGATTGCCGTCTACGTCACGCATCCGGGTTCTCGCCGAAGCGACCGCTTCCCTGCCCCGTCCTGCCGGCCGCGGGGTTCGCCTCGTCCCCGGCAGCGGGAAATCGCCGACAACTCCCGACTTGCGGACGGCAGCTTCCGCCATAAAGTCAGCGGTCGAAGAAATACCAGGAACTCTTTTCCGGTTGTCCGACTTCGACATCCCGGCTCACGAAGGGCAGGAAGAAGAAAAAGGTCCAGTTGTTGTAGATGCTGCGGTCATTGATGCCGCGCTGAGAATAGAGCAATTTCATGGAGGAACGGTCAAAAACCACCACGCTCAGGCGACTGTAGGCACTGCGGCTGATCCTTTTCACCAGCGACAACTCCGGAATGGCAAATGTGAGATCGGTATAGGGCAGCGGGATCGGCAGCGATGGAGTACCAATATTGAACGAAGTGGACGTGGTCGCCAGCGTCCCGCAATAGGGGCGAACCAGCAAATCGGCGTTTTCCGCACTCTCGATCACCGCCACTCCGCTGGCGGCGAGATGAGTTTCCAGCACCGCCTGAATGTATTCCTTATCGCTTTGCGGCGCCAGATAACGATAATCCATCAGGGCGCTTTTACCGGCGAAACCGGAAAAATCCATCCGGTTGACTCCCCGTTCAATCACCGTTGCCAGCAGCAACTGCTCCACCGCGCTGCGGGACGTATTGGTGATCCGGGGTTCGATACAACCGCAAAGGGTGAGCATCATCAAAGCGGCTGCGGGTAACCAACCGCGGAAGTTGTTCATTTTTTCTCTCCGGCCTTTTGCGCCTTCAAATTTTCCACATCCTGACGGGCGTAGTCGATTACCGCGGCAAAACGTTCAGCATTGGCGGAATCGGCGGCGGCAAGCGTTTCATGCGCCTCGGCGACGGTCTCCGCCGCCTTGAGCAGATCGCCGTCCGCACCGGCAGCGGCGGCCGCCGCCGGTTCACCGACGCTACCGTCGCTGAAGATGAAAAGCTTGGCTACCCCGAGATCGCGCAACAATTTCTTGAGAACTTCCGAAGCATTGAAGAGTTCAATCTGCACTCCGCTCTTGCGTCCGCGCAGAGCAATCATGGTAAGCACTCCCATGAAAGTGCTGTCCATTGCAATACATTCGCCGAGATCAATCCGGAAACTGTCGAATCCTTCTTCCCGGCCGGCCAGGTCACGCAGCGGCACCGCGTACTCGAAGTTCGCCCTGCCCCGCACCCTGACGACGTAGCCGCCGCCGTCAGGCATGATTACCAGATCCTGCTCTTTCATTTTGCCACCGGCTCCAGAACCGCCTTGATCCGGCGAACGCCCCGACTCGAACTCTCTTCCTTGACAATACGGAACTTGCCGAGTTCGCCAGTGCGGGCGGCGTGCGGTCCGCCGCAGATTTCACAACTCACATCACCGATCGAATACACCTTGACGATTTCGCCGTACTTCTCTCCGAAAAGTCCCATGGCGCCCAGTTTCCGTGCCTCATCCACCGGCATTTCCCGGCAGACCACCTCGAGATCACGCTGAATCGCCTCATTGACCAGCGCCTCCGCGCGGGCGAGATCTTCGGGAGAAACCTTGTCGGGATGGGAGAAGTCGAACCGGAGCCGTTCAGCGGTAATATTCGATCCGCGCTGTTCGACATGGGTGCCGAGAATCCGGCGCAGCGCCGCCTGCAGCAGGTGCGTGGCGGTGTGAAGCCGCGCGGTGACTTCGCTCTGATCGGCCAGACCACCTTTGAACTTCTGTTCGGCGCCGGCGCGCGACAGCTCCTGATGGCGGACATAAGCGGCCTCGAATCCGGGCACATCGACTTCGAACCCCTGCTCGCGGGCCATTTCCAGCGTAAGTTCAATCGGGAAACCATAGGTCTCGTAAAGATTGAAAGCATTCTTACCGGAAATAACCTTGCGGGTGATGTGGGGAGGCACCCGGTCGATCAGCTTCTGAAATTCCTTCGTCCCGTGTTCGAGCGTTGCGGCGAACTGTTTTTCCTCCCGATTGAGTTCCGAAGCGATCCGTTCGGCATTGTCACGCAATTCGGGATAGAAGTCGCCAAATTCCGCCACCACCACCGCGGCAATCCGCGCCGTGAAAGGTTCGGTGATGCCGAGCTTGCGCCCTTCCCGGATCGCCCGCCGGATCAGCCGCCGCAACACATAGGGCTGATCGACCCGCCCCGGGGTGATTCCGTCGGCAAGAATGAATGTCGATGCCCGCAGATGGTCGGCGATGATGCGTTCGCCGGCGACGCGCGCCGCGGCATCAATCGGCTCGACTTTGCGGATAGCATCAAGTTCAGCGAAAATGGGGGCGAAAATTTCCGTCTCGTAACAGCTGCTCTTTCCCTGAAGCACCGCAGTAACCCGTTCAAGTCCCATTCCGGTATCGACGTTGCGCTGCGCCAGCGGTTCGAAAGTGCCGGAGGCGGTCTTGTTGTACTGCATGAACACGTCGTTCCAGATCTCCACCCAGCGCTTGTCCGCGGGATCAAACTTCTCCGGCGCGGGCAACGACCCCGTCCAGTAGAACATTTCCGTATCCGGACCGCAGGGACCGGTTGTACCGGCGGGACCCCACCAGTTGTCCTCTTTTCCGAGCTTGGCGATCCGTTCGACGGGAATGCCGAGCGAATGCCACAGATTGAACGCCTCCTCATCGAAGGGAGCATCCTCATTCCCGGCGAACACCGTCACCGCCAGCATGTCAAGCGGTATTCCCAATTGGTCGGGATCGGTGAGAAATTCAAAACTGTAACGGATCGCCTCCTGCTTGAAATAGTCGCCGAGCGACCAGTTGCCGAGCATTTCGAAAAAGGTGAGATGAACCGCATCCCCCACGTCATCGATGTCGCCGGTGCGGATACATTTCTGGCAGTCGGTCAGGCGTTTTCCCTCCGGATGCCTGGCTCCCTGAAGATAGGGCACCAGCGGGTGCATTCCGGCGGTGGTGAAGAGACAGGTGGGATCGTTCTCCGGAATCAGCGAAGCGCTGCGGATCTCCCGATGGCCGCGGCTTTTGAAAAAATCAATGTACTTGCGGCGCAATTCAGATGCTTTCATAACTTGGTACACTCCGTACTTTATAACCAATCAGGCGGCAAAAACGCCGCATAAATCATTGCAGAAAAGAAAATGTATCATCAATCTGCGCGGTTTTCAACCCGTCCGGCTCATTTTCCGGCACGCCGGTACTCCCACGGCGGCTGTGGTTCGTTGTCAATCCACAATCCGAGGTGGCGGTCGCGCGCCTCCTGCTGAGCGTCGGCGAGCTGGTAATCGTCCCGCGCATAATCCTCGTAATACCAGGCCATTCCTTCGGCGATCATCTCGCGGTTTATATCGCGTCCCCCCAGTTTGATCCGGCCGACACTGCGTCCGTAAAGATCAACCGAAACCACAATCACCTCGACATCCCGTCCGAGAATTTTCTCCCGCAGCGCATCGCGGGATTCAATACCATACCGCTGGTCCTTTTCGGGAGCGTCAATGCCGTAGAAACGAATCCGGTAACGTTTGTCCCGGGTCAGCAACGTGGCGGTATCACCGTCATATACTTCAATAATTCTGCCGGAAATAACTTCCCCGCCTTCCGGTCGCCCTTCCGGAACGGACTCCCCCGGAAGAAACGAACGAAATGGTTTAGGAATCAGCTGCTTATGCTTCAACAGCTCGATCGACACGCTGTCGAGGCGATCGAGATTGAACAACACCCCGCCCAGCAATATCAGCAACACCGCGCCGAGGGATTTGAGAAGGGTTTTCATCGACCCCGGGATCAGGCGTCGAACCGGAACATTTTTTTTCGCTGCCATAACCAGAATACCGTATTCAACATTCAATTATTTTTTGAAAACATAAAAGAGATTTCCTTCGGGATCGGACC
>CAKUKT010000040.1 GCA_934663655.1 uncultured Victivallaceae bacterium | reverse complement strand
GGAGCGGGCGATCTCGATCATATTTTCCCGTTCCTGCCGCAGCCGGAACGGAACTGAACCGGCACTCCGGCGGGCAGAGCCATCGGCATCCCCGTCACTGCCGCACCGGATTTCTCCGGCTGCATCGACCTATTCGTGACGGCGGCGCAGGCTGGAGGGAGGAATTTTCATCAGCTCCCGGTATTTGGCGACAGTCCGGCGGGCGACCGGGAAATTCTCCGCCTTGAGCAATTCGGAAACGCGTTCATCCGAAAGCGGGTGAGTGCTGTCCTCGGCGGCGATCAGTTCCCGAATGCGCTCCATCACCACCCGGTTGGAAACCGCGTCTCCCGACTCCCCGGCGTGTTCGTAACCCGCCGAAAAGAAGAATCGGAAGGGGAAGTTTCCCTGCGGCGTCGCCACATATTTGTCCGCGGCCGCCCGGCTGATCGTGGTCTCATGGACGCCGATCATTGCGCCGGCCTGTTTCATGGTCAGCGGTTTGAGCGAAGCGACGCCGTGCTCGAGGAACTCCCGCTGAGTGGCGACGATCACTCCGCCGAGACGTTCGAGGGTGGTTCCGCGCTGTTCAAGTGCGCGCATGAGTTCGCGGGCCCGCTGATATTTGTCGCGCAGGTAGGCGCGATCTTCGCCGGAGAGTTCGGCATCGTTTTCAAGCAGCCGCAGGTAGCGTTCGGAAAAGCCGATGCGGCGGCGGTGTTCCCGCAGGCTCCTCACCACGAAATCATCTCCCCGGCGGACGATTTCGATTTCCGGAACCGCCTCGCTGCCGGTCTCTCCGGAGAGCCGTTCTCCGGGCAGCGGATTGAGGCTGCGCAGCTCCGCGATCGCGGAATTGAGTTCGGCCACGGAGACGCCGAGGCGCCGGGCCAGCGCGGGCAGCCGGTTGCGGGCGAGATCGTCGAGCCCTTCGGCGAGGAGCCTTTCGAGCAGCGGCGTCAATCTGCCGGAACGTTCAAGCTGGAGACGCAACGCTTCGGCGAGATCGCGGGCGCCGACCCCCGGCGGATCGAAGCTCTGCACCAGCCGGAGCGCCGCTGCGACCTCCGCTTCGTCGGCGTCGAATGCCATCGCGAGATCCGCGGTCGGGGTGCGCAGGTAACCGGAGGCGTCCAGCGAATCGATAATCGCACCCGCGAGTTCCGCCAGTCGCGGCGAAACCCGGCAGGTTGCCAGTTCATGGTGCAGCTCTTCGGAGAGCGAAAAATCCGGAGCAGCCGAGGAAGCGACCCGGTCGAAAACCAGATCGTCGCCGGTGGAAACTTCCTCATCCGGCAGCGGCAGTTCGTCGGCCCAGTCGTCGTTATCTTCGACCAGTTTTTCGTCGAGCTCGGCCTCGTCGCCGAGAGAATCGTTGTCCGGCGTCGGAGTGGTGTTTTCCAGCGCCGTCTCCGGCGGGTTTTCCGGGGGGAGTTCTTCGAGCAGCGGGTTGGCTTCGAGTTCATGGGTGAGCCGTTCCTCAAGTTCGAGCGCGGGCAGATGCAGCAGTTCCAGCGCCTGACGCTGCCGCAGCGACAACTGCTGCTGCTGCCGCTGTTCGAGGGAGGCTCCCTGAATCTGGATGTTTTCGGCCATCGGGTTCTGAACTCAAAAGGAAGGTTTGCTCCGCTGTACAATTTTGTCGGTATAAAATTTAAGTTTGAAACCCCCATTTTTCCAGTGGCCGGAAGGATTTTTTCACTTTTTTTTGTTTCGATGGTGGAACGGCGGTTCCGGAAGGGGCTTTTGGCGCAAAAAAACCGGGTAAGGCTTGACTAAGTCGATTTAAGAGAGTATTTTTATATTTCGGCAATTGAATCAGTCAGCAATTCCCCGCCGACGGCCGCGCCGCCGAAGTTGAAGGGTGCCGCGATACCGGTTCAGCACGGGGAGATGATTTCCGGAACCACCGGCCGCCACCCGGATTCCGGATTCGGTTTCGGGAGGATTATGCTTAAAATCTACGCACTCGGCAGCGGCAGTGCCGGCAATTCCCTGGGAATCGCCTCCGACCGCGAAAGCCTGATCATCGACCTCGGATTTTCCCGGAGGGAACTCCTCGGCCGTATGGAGTCGCTCGGCTTTCCGACGGAAACCCTGCTCGGAGCGTTGCTCTCCCATGAACACTCGGATCACTCAAAGGGATGCCGGGTCTTCTGCAATACCCAGGGGATCCCACTGTGCGCAACCGCGCGCACTGCGGAATATCTGCGCCGACGGGGACAACTGCCCGGCGAGGTGCGATTGTTCGAGGCCGGTTCCTCCTTCACGCTGGGCGGTTTTGTGATTGAAGCCTTTCCGGTACAGCACGACGCCGAGGATCCGGTCGGCTTCATCATCCGCCGAGACGGCTATAAAATCGGGGTGGCGACCGATCTCGGGGAGGTGAATAATCTGGCCCGGATGCGACTGTGCGACTGTGACGCGCTGGTTCTTGAAAGCAACTACGACCGGGAGATGCTCCGCGCCTCCGACCGGGAACTGCGGCTCAAAAGGCGGATTGCCGGGCGTCACGGCCATCTCGGCAATCTGGACGCCTGCAATGCGCTGGCGAGTCTGCTGACCGACCGGACGCGGCTGCTGCTGCTCGCCCACGTGAGCCGCGAATGCAATACTTTTGAACTCGCCCGTTCCGGCTGTGCCGAGAAGCTGCGCGAACTCGGACGCAACCGGATTGTTTTCGATGTGATCGAACAGGAACTGCCGCTGGGAGTTTTCACCTTTTCCGGCGGTGGTCTGGAAGTTTCCCGGAGGCGCCCGCAATGAGCTCGAACTCCTCCGAACCGATGAAGGTCGTCTGCGGCAAATGTCACGGCAAGTATGATGTCAGTGATCTGGAGCCGTTCAGTGCGTTCCAGTGTCCGGAGTGCGGCACCAAGCTGCGCGTTCCCCGGCGTTTTGAACGCTACATTCTCGAAAAACCCTGCGGTCGCGGCGGGATGTCCAACATCTACCGCGCGTTCGATCCGGTGCTGGCGCGCCGGGTGGTGGTGAAGGTGCTGACGCCGGGCGGGGATTCGGAGGAGGAGTTCACCGCGCGTTTTCTTAATGAGGCGAGTCTGATCTCCAAACTCGATCACCCCGGGCTGGTGCCGATCTACAACTGCGGTGTCTGGGAACATCAGCCGTTTCTGGTGATGCGTTACATGGAACATGGCGATCTGGAACGTCTGCAGCGGGAGGGACGGCTTCCGGCAATTCCGGTGATCGCCGGCTGGCTGGCCAACGTCGCCGCCGGACTGGAACACGCGGCCGCGGCGGGAATTGCTCACCATGACGTCAAACCGTCCAATATTCTGCTCACCGCCGACAATTGCGCGAAGCTCGGAGATTTCGATCTCGCCGACCTCGGCGACCCGGGTACGGGAGAGCGCAAGATGCTTGAATGGGGAAGTTCCGGCTATATGAGTCCGGAACGGATTCTGGATGGAGTGGAGGATTCCCGCGGAGACATCTTCAGTCTCGGGGCGACAATTTACGAACTTTTCAGCGGGGTCACTCCGTTCGGGATGGGGGAAGATCTTCAGCTGCTCTACGACCGGCGGGCGAAAATGGATATTGAACCGCTGTGCAGACGCAACCGCCAGGTTCCGGAGGATTTCTCCCGGCTGGTGGGCAGGATGTTGAGTTTCGATCCGCTCGACCGCCCCGGTTATCCGGAGGTGATCGCGGGGCTTCGCCGCCTCTCGGAACTCAAGGTGCCGGAAGAATCGGGCAGCTGGACGGAGCGCTTCGGCAACTGGTTCAAGAACAAGAAGCATTAACCGCCGCTGGGTGCCCCCGCTTCGCCGCCGCAGAAGTTTTCCGCACGCACTGCGCGCCCGACCGCGCGCCGCCACCTCCCGGGCGGCATGCCCCCCAACCGCTGCAAAAAAAAACCGGCCTCTACTCAAGCCGGTTGCTGACATGGAATGATGATGGTGGGCGGTACGTGACTCGAACACGTGACAACCACGGTGTAAGCGTGGTGCTCTAACCAACTGAGCTAACCGCCCGGGTGCTGATTTTATTAATATAGTTCGGAACGGCAGAGATATCAAGCCGGAGCGGTAAATTTCTTCACACAGTCGAGCAGCCGTTCGCGGGCGGCGGCGTATTCGCTCTCGCTGCGCACCGGAACTTTTTTCTCCGGAACGGATCCGGCCAGTTCGGCAAAGAGCGGCAGGCTCAATGCGGCGACTTCCGCGGGAGCGATTCCCCACGTTGTGACCAGCATCTCGAATATACCATCCCAACCGCCGGCGTGCGGCCGACAACGCAGAAACGCCTCCGAACGCCGCCTGACCGTGCTGCCCGCCTCCCCCAGAAACAGCGCTCGCGCCAGTTCGAGCAGTTGAGCGACCGGCGCCGCCTCCAGATGGGGCTGGAGCCGGACCGGCAATCCCGGCTCAAGCAGCGCCAGCAGCCGCAAACGCTGTTCCGCCGGATCGGTCTCGGATGCGGCCGCTTCATATTCGTCGAACCACGCGATCGGCAGCAGCGGGCAGTTGAAGCGACGGCCACCGGCCGAGATCCGGACAAAAGCCGAACCATAACGCTCCAATCGCATCGGCGGGAAATCCTATGCAAAGGTGTACAGATTACCGTCGGCATCCGGCAATGCCCGGAAAACCAGCCTGGCGGTGTGATCGCCGCCCATCGTCGGCACGTAAGAGAGTTCCGGCTGCAACCAGGCGGAGGGAAAGACCAGACTCGGTTCGCTTACCCCCGACGGAGTCACCGCCGTGAAGGTGAGCGATTTGCGGTGTGCCGAACTCATCACATCTTCGCCGCGGATGAAATCGCCGACCAGTGAGAGTGCCGTCGCAATGTTCTTGGTGTTGAGCGTGATCGTCACCGAATGTCCGGTCAACAGCGAAGCCACCGCTTCACTGCCGCCGTTTTCATAAACCAGCGATTCCCGCAATGTCGATTCCATCGTAATCACCGGCGCCTCCGCCAGCGGCGCAATCACCGTGGTTCCGAAAGCGGCGACGTAGGGGTGGCGTTTGATGACTCCGACATCATAGGTGGGGGTGGCCATGTTTTTTCTCCTCGTTATGGATTGGTTTGATCCGGGTTGCGCGTCAGGCAATCACCGTACAGCGGTAGGCGCGTATGACGCCGTCGAGGTCGCGGCAGGCGCGGACACCGCGGATCCGGCAGATTGCGCCGTCGCAGCGAATCCGATCCCCCGGATGGGGAGAGGCCCCGGGCGCGAGCAGAAAAACCCGTCCGGATGCGACCACGTCGCAGTCGCCCTGCCGTTCATCGCCGCCATCGATGACGACAGCCTGGAGACGAATTTCGACGCAGTTCTCCTCGCCGTCCTCCGGTCCGGAACTCTGCAACAGTTCGACCTCGGTGGTGAAATTAATCATAGTTGACCTCCTCCTGTAACGGTTTTCAACCGGGCGGAGGGTGTCAATGCCGATGCCGGGAACCGCTGAACTTCAACCGTTTGCCGGGTACGATCAGCATGTCCGGCCGTCACCGCCGGAGGCAGGGAAAGCGTTCGGCCCGCGGAACCGGAACGCGTCAGATATTGCCGCAATAAACGTGCGAAAATCCCCGCGCCGTCGCCATTGCGGCGGCCGATCGGACCGTTTCCGGAGGAGTAGGCGGCGCGGTCCAGCTTCCCGCCGGATAACAGGCGTTGAAGTGAAGCGGAGTATCGGTGCCGAGTCGCTCGGCAGCCCATTCCAGAAAGGCGGAAATCATTTCCGGAGCATCGTTTTCACCGGGAATCAGCAGATTAGTCACTTCGAGGTGGCCGTGGCATTCGTGTTTGAAATATTCACAGCTTTCAAGTATCGGCGCCAGCCGTCCACCGCACATCCGGGCGTAGAAATTCTCGTCAAATCCCTTCATATCGATATTGGCGGCCTCCATCAGCGGATAAAATTCCCGCCGCGCCTTCGCGCTGATGCTGCCGTTGCTGACCAGCACGGTTCCCAGACCGGCGGCGCGGGCGGCGGCGGCAAGTTCCCGGGCGTATTCGATGAAAACCGTCGGCTCATTGTAGGTGAACGCAACCGACTCACAACGATACCTGCGGGCAAGCGCGACAAAATCCTCCGGGGAGAGTGGTTCGCCCGCTTCCAGGCCCGAAGCGCGCGAAAGCGAATCGTTCTGACAGAAACGGCACCCGAGATTGCACCCGAAAGTGCCGATCGACAGCACCCGGCTGCCGGGATGGTAACGGCGCAGCGGTTTCTTCTCAATCGGATCGACGTGCAGTGCGGCGGGAAAATCGGCCGAAGTGAAAAGTACTCCGCCGTGATTGCTCCTCACCCGGCAGAAACCGGCGGTTCCATCGCTGATCCGGCAATGTTTCGGGCAAAGTTCGCACTCGACGACCTTTCCCGGCAGCTGAAGTTGATAATCCGCAATCCGCATGGTTGCCTGTCCTCCCGCAGTGTGCTCTGTTGTAAGGAGAAAATCGCCGTTCGCTCCTGAACTGCCGCGACGAAAGTTCCTCCGCCGGCGAATCTGCTCACCCTTTCCGGGCGATCAATGAAGAACTTCCGTAACCCGGAGCGCGAGGGCGACATTGCCGAAGGGAGCCGACACCTGCACCCCGGCGACCCGGTTCCGGATCGTCTCCAGACACTCGCGGGCGATTTCGATGCCGGCGTCGCGCTGCGCCTCGCGGCCTTCCGCCGCGGCCATCCGCGCCATGACCCGGTCGGGCACCACCACACCGGGCACCTCGTTGCGCATAAATTCAGCATTGCGCAGACTGGTCAGCGGCCAGACCCCCGCGATCACCGGAATATTGAATTGCCCGATCCGGTCGAGAAACCGGAAAAGCGCTTCGGGATCAAAAACCGGCTGGGTGACGACATAATGGGCGCCCGCCTCGACCTTGAGTCGGAGACGCTCGATTTCCCGTTCCGGTTCGATGGCGCCGGGATCGGCGCCGACGCCGATCAGCATCCGGGTGGGAGCGTTGAGTTTCTGGCCACCGAGATCAATACCGCGGTTCATCCGGCTCTGGAGCCTGACCAGCCCGATTGAATCGGTGTCGAACACCCCGGAACTGAAGGGATAATCGCCAAGTTTCGGCGGATCACCGGTGATGAACAGCAGGTTGTGAATACCGGCGCCGGCATAGCCGAGGAGTTCGGACTGCAATCCGATCAGACTCCGGTCGCGGCAGCAGCAGTGCGGGATGGTTTCAATTCCAACCTCGCGCTCAATCGTGGCAGCGGTAATCAGGGTGGAAATCCGGGCGCTCGCCCGCGGCCCGTCCGGCAGATTCACCGCGTCGATGCCGCCGTCCCGGCAGAGCCGGGCGCCGCTGATGGTGGCGCCGAGATCATAACCGCGCGGCGGAGTAATCTCCACCGTCGCGACAAATTCCCCCGCCGCCAGCCGGGCGCCGAGCCGGGAGCACTCGGCGGGAGGAGGAGCCGGAGCAAGTTCCAGTTCCCGGGTTGACACCACCGGCGGCAATTCCCGGCGTTCGGCGCGGGAAAGCGGCTTGATTGAACGCGACAATTCCGCGATGTGGACGGGGGTGATGCCGCAGCAGCCGCCGACCGCCGCCGCGCCGAGTTGAATGTAGCGTCTTGCATAGGTGCTGAAGTATTCCGCACTGGTCATGTAGAGCATCCGACCGTCGATGCCGCGCGGGGTGCCGGCATTGGGCTGGACGATTATCGGCAGGCTGGTGAGAGGGATCAGCTTTTCGAGTTCCACCAGCATCGCCTCCGGACCGGCGCCGCAGTTGAGCCCGATCGCAGTCGGGAGGTGCCCGACCCCGTCGATCAACCGGAGGAACTCCGCCGGAGTGTCTTCACCCGCCTCGGAGTGGGGAACCACCGCAAAACTCACCACATACGGGATCTCCGGGAACGCGGCCACCGCCTCCAGTGCGGCGGCGAGATCCGCGCGGGTTCGCAACGATTCGAAAAGAATGAAATCGGCCTCGCGCAGCGTTTCGATCTGTCCGGCGATAAGTTCGCTGCGGCGGCGGTGGTCGGCGGGATTGTCGGCCTCACCCACCGGCCCGATCGAGGCGGCGACCAGCGCGCGATCCCCGGCGACCTCCCGGGCGAGCGCGACCCCGGCATGGTTGATCGCCGCAATCTGATCGGCGAGGCCGAACTTCGCCAACCTTCTGGCGTTGGCGTTGTAGGTGTTGGTGGTCAGCACCTCGGCACCGGCGTCCAGATACTGGCGGTGGATTTCGCTTATCACCTCCGGACGGGTCACGGAAAGTTGTTCGTAGCAGGTGTTGACAAAGAAGTTCCGCCGGTAGATCTCGGTGCCGATGGCGCCGTCGAAGATCACCGGAATATCTGTAAGTTTTTCTTTAAGTGGATTTTTCATCGATATCTGGAAATGGAGGGCGGCGAATCACATTCTGCTCCGGCGGCTCCGGTGAAAACAGCTCCCGGTTCCGCAACATGAACCTCAGCAACCGCCGCGGCTAACCCGGAAGATAACCGCGCCTGATGACCGGCCGTCCGGCACGCTCCGGTGTTCCGCCCGGGAAAATAAATAACTGCAATATCCCGCGGGTTTGAATTTTTTTTATTTGACCATCATAGAAAATAGCACGTATTCAGGCAAATATCAAACCTTGTCCCGGTACCGACGCCGAGCTTTTTCAATAAAAAACCCCCCGGACAGCTTGCCAATCCGGCAAATTGCCGCTATAGTAAATAAGTGTCATACGTGGATCCGTAGCTCAGTCGGTTAGAGCAGGTGACTCATAATCTCCGGGTCGGCGGTTCAAGTCCGTCCGGATCCACCACTTTTTCCCCTCGAAACCCCCTGATTTCCCGTTTCCTCACCCAACTGCAAAACCCGGCAAAAAACGGCCTTTTCAAACAGGAATTACGCCATTTTTACGGCATTTTTTTCCAGTCAATAAAATTCCGCCCGGAAACGGCGGAGATCACGCGACGGGAACCGGGTTTTCCTCCGGAAAAACGTCTCCGGATTCGAGCACGCGGGGGTCAATTGAGCGCGACCATTACCAGGCCGACGAGAATAAGGCCGATCCCCGTCAGTTTGACCGGGTTGCGATCCTCCCGGAGAATAAAAATTCCCGCGAGCACTCCAAGCGGCAGGCTCAGCTGACGGAAGGCCTGCAGATAACCGATGTTGGTCACAAAACGCATCGCGACCAGCACCAGCGCATAAGCAGCGGAGGCAAAAAGACCGCAGAGCGACGGATAGACCGAGCGGAGAAACAGCCGGCGGAACTCCACCCGTTCTCGCCGGTGACGCCACACGTAGATGCCGAGTCCGCAGGAAATCATCATTTCGATCATGGCGAGATAGGCGCCGGCCCGAACCAGCGGTGAAGAAGCGGATGCCGTCGCGAAAATCGGAGTGGCGATGCTGTCGATCACCGTGTAGCCGGTAGTTCCCGCCGCCGCGAGCAGAATGAAAAGCCACGCCGGATCGATGCTGCCCCAGCCGCGCAAATCGGTCACCTGTTTCAAAGGCAGCAGCAGGCAGCCGAGACTGACCACCACCATCCCGGCGACGGCGACGACTCCGGGCGGGCGGCCGAGACCGAAAATCAACGTCACCCCGGCAACCATCAGAACCGGCAGCGCCCGCGCCAGCGGATAGGCCAGCGAGATGTCGCTCCTGCGGTAGGCCTGAAACAGCCCGAGAAAATAGAGCACCTCGAAACAGCCGCTGCCCAGCGCCAGCAGCCAGAAACGTAACGGCAGACCACCCCAGTCGGCGTTGCAGCAGATCATGAACGGCAGCCATAACACCACCGACGTCAGCGAAGCCAGGAGATAAAAGGCCGCCGATGGACGCCTGCTCTTGCTCAGAAAATTCCATCCGGCGTGAAGAAAAGCCGAAATCAGGATCAGCAGAAACGCCATCCAGCTCATGCAAAACAGGCCTCGCGATAAGCCGCGGTACGGCCGGAGAGCGCCGCCAGCGCCTCCCGGGCCGGAACTGCCGCGATGCCGCCTCCAAGGACCTCACGCATCAACGCCCCCTCGACGGCGCACATCTCATCGTGAACCGGGAAGTAATTTTCCCAGAGAAACGCGGCATAACGAACCAGCCGGAGCGGGCCGTAGATTCCCGGTTCGCCGGTGGTGCCGACCTTGCGCACTGCGACGCAATTGCCGCACCGGATCGCATCGGCGAGATCGCTGAAGTGATCGCTTCGGGCAAAGACGAGAGTACTGTACCAGCCGGCGAGTGCCTCGGTTTCAGAATCTTTCTCGGTGCCGTGCGAGTCGCTCAGCCCGACCACCGGGAAACTGCCGCCGCGGGCCCACTCCTCGCAGCACCAGGCGAGCTGTTCGTTGTTGCTCTGCCACTGCCAGGGATAGAAGCCGCCGATCAATTCAAACGCATCAAATTTCCGCCGCCGGAAGATTTCTCCGGCCACCGCGGTATTGATCTCATACACCTCCGTCTGCCAGGCGGGGTGGCAGAATACCGCCACGCCGCCTCCTTCGCGAATGCGGTCAAACGCCCATTCGCTGGCGGCGATCGTAAAGGCGTCGGCGCCGTGGGTGTCGCCGAGTTCCGCCGCGATTGCGTTCACTTCAGCGCGATAGCGTGCTTCGTTCTCCTCCGCGAGCCGGTTCACGCTGAAGGAGCCGCCGAAGTTGATGATGTGCACACTGTTGTCGGGCAGGTGCACCTCTTCGCCGGGAAAGATCTTCAAATCGACCGGAAACTTCTTCCACTCGGCCGCCGCCTCCAGGGACGGTTCATATCGGTGGTGATCGGTCACGGCAATGAAATCCATCCCGAGTTCCCGGTTGCGGGCGGCGACATAGGCGGGAGACTCCACCCCGTCGGAATAGAAACTGTGCATATGAAAATCGCCGCGCCATGGCCGCAACCCGAACAGATCCGGTTCAAGCGAATAAACATTGAACCGCCGTTTGAGATTCCCGCGCGCCCCCGGTCCGCCGGAACCGGCAGGCACGGTTTCAACGGTGATATTGTGCTCCTGCTCTCCGGGAAAAACGGCAGTTACTTCCAAAGTGCCGTCGGGATCCAGCCGGAATGATTCGAGTTCGGCATGTCCGGCTTCGGTACAACCACGCCCGCCGCGGCACCAACTGCCGTCGGTGTGCAGCCCGCTCACCCCGAGAACTTTAATTTTCAGCTGCTCCGCCGGCGGAAAGGCGAGGTGACGGAACCGCGGTCGAATCCGGATCGTCGCTCTCGCATCCGCAGGGACCACTTTGGGAAATATATCATATCCGGCACCCAGATTCCGCTTCATTCCGCCACCTCCCGGAGCTGCTCATCCTCCCGGAACATCCGCCGCAATGCGTCATTCCGGAAGTGCGATTATATGTGTTTAACTAAATATACTCCGATTCCGGCAAAAAGCAATACATTTCCCGTCGTCACCCGGGAATTACCGGGAGCGGCGATATTCACCGGGCGTCATTCCGGTCGCCTCGCGGATGACCCGGGAAAAATATCCGGAATCCCGAATCCCCGCCTGCCGAGCGATTTCGCAGATCGGCATCCGACTGCTGCGCAGCAGCTGAAGCGCATGCTGGATCCGCAGTCCCCGCAGATACTTTCCGGGCGAGGTCTGCATCCGGGGGGTGAAAATCCGCGTTAAAGTGGCGCGGTGGATGTGCATCTGCTCACAGAGCGTATTGAGGTCGGTCTCCGGGTCGCAGAATTTCCGTTGCCCCAGAGCCAGAAATTCTTCGATCAGTTTGCCCTCGCGGCTCCCGTCGGCGTGGGTGCCGCCCGCAGCCGCAAGAATTTCGCAGAGCACGGCGATATTGTGACGCATTGCCTCGACGGTGTTCTCTCTCAAACCATCTTCAAACCGGCGGAACATCTCCTCGGGGCACTTGCCGACACCGAGCATGAGCCGCGCATATCCGTATCCTTCCCAGAAGGCTGCCGCCGCCGGGCCGTCGAAGGTGATCCAGCGGATCAGCCATCTGCTCTCCAGCTGCCGGTTGACGCAGCGTATTCCGGGCGGAGTGAATAACACCGAACCGGGAGTCAGATTCCAGGTGATCTCATCCTGAGTTATGGTTCCCGATCCGGAGACACACCAGTTGAGCTGCACAAACGGCCGCGGCGGCGCCTCCTCGAATTCCCCCGGACCGAACAACGAAAATCCCGCCGAACGCGGATAGACCGGCAATTTCCACTCCGGCAGTTTCAGGTAGTCGGGACGGGTGACGATGTTGCTGCCGAGGCTTCGATATTGCGACATAATTCACCTTTTTACGACAAAAATGTCATTGCTAAAGAGAGTTGTTCCGGATATACTATATACAGATATCACCTTTTTGCAAACAGGAGGGAACACAATGAACAGAACAGTCGAAATCGGAACCCGGGAAATCCGGGTGGATGGGAAACCGGTACAGATTCTCTCGGGAGCAATGCACTACTTCCGGATCCATCCGGACTACTGGCGCGACCGGATCGTCAAACTCCGGCAGTGCGGCCTGAACACGCTGGAAACCTATATGGCCTGGAACCTTCACGAACCGCGGGAAGGAGCTTTCGACTTCTCCGGCGGCCGGGATTTCTGCCGCTATCTGGAGATCGCCGGCGAAGAGGGGCTGATGGTGATTGTCCGGCCCGGTCCCTATATCTGTTCGGAGTGGGATTTCGGTGGTCTTCCCGCCTGGCTGCTGGAAAAACCCGGCCTCCGGCTGCGCTGCCTCAACACCCCCTATCTTGAAGCGGTGGAGCATTACCTCGACCAGATTATTCCCCGACTGTGCGCGCTGCAACACACCAAGGGCGGACCGATTATCGCCATTCAGCTGGAGAACGAATACGGCTCCTACGGCAATGACCACGAATATCTGCGCTTTCTGCAGCAGAAATATCTTGACGGCGGCATCGACGTACCGCTGTTCACCTCCGACGGAGCCGAAGACCGGATGCTGCACTGTGGAACGCTTCCCGATGTGTTCGCCACGGTGAACTTCCGGAACCACCCGAAGAAGAATCTGAAAAAGATCGAAGAGTTCCGCCCCTCGGCTCCCCCGTTCGTGATGGAACTCTGGGAAGGCGGCCCCCACCACTGGGGAGAGATCTTTCCCGAACATGACGCCGAAGCCGTCCGGGAAGATGTCCGTGAAGTGCTTGAGAACCATTACAACATGAATCTCTATAT
>CAKUKT010000039.1 GCA_934663655.1 uncultured Victivallaceae bacterium | reverse complement strand
GCGATGCTTCAGGAAGGGATGCCCCGGTTCACGCTGGACTGGGATCTTTTCATTCCCCCATTCGATCAGGCCAATTTCGACAAACTCAACGCCGCTCTGGCCGACGAGCTGGATATGAGGATGGAACCGCTGGACGTTCAAACCCGAGACGGTTTTGTACAAACCTTTCAAACCTCTGGCGGAATCCTCCAGTTCCACCTGTCGCCGCCGGCCTGGCCAAGTTCTCCGTGGTGGAGGCGCGGGCGGTTGTCCACGAGTTTCACGGCGTGCCGGTGAAATACCTCTGCCTGGACGACCTCTTAAGTTCCAAACTGGCGGTGGAACGCGACAAGGATTCCGACGACACTCTGTTTCTGACCATCAAGAAACAGAGTCAGCAGAGCGGCTAAATCGCCAACTTGATCCGTTCGATGGCGCGCTTGGCGAGGATGAAATCCCTCTCCCTCTGCTTCTGCTTGAGCACGGCGTCCCTGACCTTGCACGTCAACACGCCGGTTTCGTCGGAAAGCAGCTTGAGCTTGCTGCGCAGCTCGTCGATTTGACGCATTTGCGTTCGCCGTTGATCTGATAGCGGAAGTAGTAATTGCCGCCTTTACTCGTCTGATAGACGGTCCCGGTTTCCAGTTTGATGCGGTGAAGTTCGGAATCCATTTTGCGCCTTCCCATGATCTGCTCCCGAATGACTGATTTGACTTAAAATAACCCGCCTGTCGGGAATTGGAAGCGTATATGGTAAAAAACGGCAACGATTGTTGCCATTTTGAGCTTAAAAATGGTGGAGGTGGCGGGAGTCGAACCCGCGTGTCGACACAGTACGAAGCAGACTTCTACATGCTTGTTCCGTCTTTATTGCTTATCGTCGCTCTCCCGCGCCGACGAACAGGCCGGAATCACGACTATTCCCCTTAATCTCGTGCCGGACCCGGAGACTCTGCCCGGCACTTGAACGCTGTCAGACGCCATCAAATCTTAGCGTTCGTCAGACCTGATGACGTGGCGGGCTTAAGCCGCCAGAGCAAACTCGTCGTTCGCAGTTATTTGTTTGACCGATGATTTACGAGGCCAACGATCATCCTCGGCATGCAATCTACCCCTGACCGGGCCGGTCGAATCCGGAACACCCCCAGGCGCATTCTATAATATATTCTCTTTTCCGGAAATATCAACCTCCATCCGGGTTAATCGCTCTCCCTCCCGAACGCCCCTCCATCTTCAACGAATACTCGCAATCTCCGACCACCATCCCGACTGCCATACCGCAAATCCAACCAGCCGCCACCGTTCCCAGTCCCTTCAACCGTTATCTCCACATACGCTGAACTCCACGGCCAGAACCCCCGTTCGTGACTGACACTCACAACACACAATCCGCCGGATTCCAGCCCCGCCACCGACCATTCCGACCTGCCGGAATTTTCTTCCAACCGGAATTTCACCCGTTCGCCAACCCCGGCACGGAGGAGAACCCCGTCCGGCAACTCCTTCAACCGGTAAAAACTTCCCGGTTTCAGCTCCTTTATTCCGGCAGAAACCTCCAACTTACCCGGCGTTTTTCCCGAACCATCGTCCGCAACCACCTCAATCACGCACCTCAATTGTTTCGCCGGAACCACCCCCGTCTCAAACGGACGCGCATAGTTGAATTCGATTTCCGATACCCCGGCAATCAATGGCTCGACGACCACCCGGACACGGCCGGGCGCTCCCGGAATCTGTTTTTCCGAGCCCTCGTGACGCAACCACACCCGGCAGTTTCGATGATCATACTTCGCCGACCAGATGTAACCGGTGGTGGCATTCTCCTCCAGGCTGAACTCGATTTTACCCCCGGCGGACATTACGGCACGCAGTTCCGACGGCAGCTGCTCAAACGAAAAGAAATCCCCTTCCTTCAACGCCACCCCGGCCGCCTCCACCGCCATTGTCACCAACAGCAATACAGGCAGAAATATTCTCGTGAAGCTCATGATTGGAACTCTTCCCTCTCCCTTCCCAGGCCGCAGCCGCACCATCGTCAGACGGCAATACACCGAACTTGTGGGCGAAATTATGAAGCGCGTTCGCCCCGGCAATTTCCCGTTTCGGGTCCCGGAATCCGCGAATTACTCAATCTCACGCAGCGTGTAATCCGGTGTTCCCGCCCCCAGTTCCTCCAGAAAACGGACAACCAGACGCGGATCCTTGTGATGCAGCCGTTCAAACAGGTGCTTGGAACGACCCGGATCAACCATCCAACCCGGAGGCAGAGCGCGTTCAATCAGTTCCTCCCGGTCAACCAGATCCAGCGCCGCCTGTTCCATCGCCACAATATCCCGGCCAGCCAGTATCCCGATGTCCGGAATCAGACGCGGCGTCGTCATTCCCCAGCAATCGCAGAACAATGTGACATCCATCAGAAAACTGAAAAACAACGCCCGATCGGGAGTGAAGTGTTCCAGCAACTTCGCCGAAGTCATCGCCATGCCGCGCTGAAAATCTCCGTAGCAATTGTCACTGATCTCAATCGCATGCTGCGGACACACCAGCGCACAATGTTGGCAGAACTTGCAGTTGTGGAAAAATACCGACAGCTTGCGATCTTTGAGCGTCATCGCCCCATTCGGACAATTCGCCACACACTTGCCGCAGAAAACACAGGCCTCCTCACGCCAGACCAGCCCCCCTTCCAGTCCGTGCAGTTTGCGCCGCATTGCATCATTCACCGCGCCCATCGAGAAATTCTTCGACGCCCCGCCGAAGCCGCAAACCCCATGTCCCTTGATGTGTGCCAGATTGACCACCACATCGGCCTCCAGTATCGGCCGCGACAGATCAATCCGGTCAAGCGTCCGAAACGCCGGCGTCACCGGAAATGAAACAATCTCATCCCCGGATTCACCGCATACCGGGATGATCCGGCAACCGGTGACCTCCTCGGTATATCCCCGTTCCACCGCGCTCGCGACATTGGGCAGCAGGTCGGTGATGAAAATATCCCGCGCTCCCGCCTCCCGCAACGCCGTCACCAGCTTGCGCACAAAAAACGGGTGCACCGTTGAAAACCCGCTGCCCCCGCCAAGATGCATTTTGATCGCCACCCGCCGGTCACGAACGCTTTTTCCCAAATCAAACGCCTTCAATAACCGGACGAATTTCCTGCCGATCGACAGTTCCGGGTCCATCCTGGACGGCGCAAAAGCAGCAAACAACAACTCGTTCATGATCCCCTCCCCCCATTCGTATATCGCCGGCAGTCAAACCGCAAAACCGGCGTCACATCCCGGGAAACACCGTCACTCCGGGAAAGCACAACGCCGCCCGGCTTCCGGCTCTCAGGAAAACTGCGTATCATAAAGCCGGCGATAAATTCCGCCGAAGGCCAGCAACTCCTCATGGGTGCCCGACTCCGCAATCACTCCATCGCGGAGCACCAGAATCCGATCGGCATGTTGAATCGTACTCAACCGGTGGGCAATTGCAAACACGGTCCGGTTCGACATCACCCGCGTCAACGCCTCCTGCACCAGACGTTCAGTCACCGTGTCGAGCGCACTGGTCGCTTCGTCAAGAATCAATATCGGCGGATTCCGAAGTATCGCCCGCGCAATCGCCACCCGTTGTTTCTCACCTCCGGAAAGCTTGAACCCCCGTTCGCCGACAATCGTATCATATCCCTCCGGATGACGACCCGAAACAATGAAATCATGCGCGTTCGCCAGCTTGGCCGCTTCGATGATCTCCTCCCGCGTCGACTCCGGACGACCATAGGCGATGTTGTCGGCAATGCTCTCGTTGAAAAGCACCGGCTCCTGATTTACGATGCCGATCACGCCGAGCAGCGAGTCAATCGTGTAGTCACGAACATCCACCCCGTCGATCGAAACCGAACCGGAATTGACATCGTAAAAACGCGCAATCAGATTGGCAATCGTACTCTTCCCCGAACCGGTTTCACCCACTACCGCCACCACATGCCCGCGGGGAATCGTAAACGACACCCGGTCGAGAATCAACTTGTCGTCGTAACGGAATTCCACCTCGTCAAAACGGATCTCCTGTTTGAACTCGGTCAGCACCTTCGCATCCGGCTTCTCCTTGAGTTCCGTATCCGTGTCGAGCAGGTGGAAGAACCGGTCCGCCGCCGCCATCGCCTTTTGCAGCGCCGCCACCACCTTGGAGATGTCCTTGATCGGACGATACGCCATGAATGCAGGCGCCAGCAGCGCCGAAAGCTGCGTCAGCGAAATCCCCTGACTGTAGGCGTAAACCAGAAATACCAGCGTCGCAGTTACCGCCACCAGTTCCATCGACGGCGCAATCAGCAGATGCAACCGCAACGCCTTGAACACCTGACGCAGATAACGCTGGTCAACCTGTTCAAAACGGACGATCTCACGCGCCTCGGCATGGCACGCCTTCACCACCGGGATCCCCGAAAAAACCTCGTGCATACGCGAAAAAACATCCGCAATCCGGGCAAAACTTTTTTTGTAGATCTTGCGGATCTTCCGTCCGATCACATGCAGCGGTACAATCAGCAGCGGCAACCCGAGCAGCAGTATGAATACCAGTGAGTAATTGCCGTAATCCCGGCAGGCGATGAGAATCGCCGCCACACACGCCAACACCTGCAACGGCGCGTTGGTCAGATCTTCGATCGAATTGGATACCGAATATTCCAGCGCCGAAGTATCATTGGTACAGCGGCTGATCAGGTGCCCGACATCCATGTTGCTGTAAAAACGCATCGACTGACGGGTCAGTTTGCGGAATATCTCCTCGCGCATGTCGGCCACCACTTTGGCTCCAACCCAACGGGTACAGTAACCATTGATGTAAAGCGCAACGCTCTTTACCGTCCACGCCAGCACAAATACCAGCGCATAGATCGCAAATATCTGCCACGCCGGACAGCCCGTTCGTGGATCCACCAGTTCAAAACTGAACGAAACCGGCCAGTGAACCTTTACCTCCACCCCTTCCACTGAATAGGGAAGATGGTAACGGACTCCGGTCTCCGCAATGTCGTTCAACAGTTTCGCCAGCTGCGGATCGTTCTTCACCGCTTCCGGCGTCGTGTCCACCGCCGTCGCCCGGCCGGAAGTGGCGGTGGCATCCACCACCACCCCGACCAGTCGCGGTACCATCATCAGCCCAACGAAAATTGAACTGCCGACCATGATACCGGCTACAATGCCGATGGTCAGACGTTTCCAATACGGGCGGGCATAGCGCAACAGACGCAGATAACTCTGCGCCTTGAAGTCGCGGTCATTTTCATTGGGTGTCGACATTGGATCGAAGAACGGTTACCGATTCAGAAATTCAGCAATCTTTTCGACCACAAAGGCAAGCTGCTCGCGGCTGCATTCGCCGAAAATCGGCAGCGCCAGCACCTCCTGCGTCGCCGCTTCACACACCGGGAAATCCCCGGTACGGCCACCCAGTTCCCGGAAACAGGGCTGAAGATGCAACGACAACGGATAATAGACCGCGCAGCCGATCTCATGCTGGTGCAGATATTCCCGGAGCGCATCGCGCCGACCGTTCTTCACCCGGATGCAGAACTGATTGTAGATGTGGCGCACCGGATACGCAGCCTCTTTCGGCAGAACGACCTGATCTTCGTTGATGTCGGCCTCAGCAAAAAGTCGCCGGTATTCAGCAGCATTGCGCCGACGCGCTTCCGACCAGTCGTCCAGATGGTTCAATTTGATCGAAAGCACCGCCGCCTGCAGCGCGTCAAGACGGAAATTGCCGCCGACATATTCGTGCAGGTAGGTACCGCTCTGGCCGTGGTTGCGGAAAATCTTCAGCCGTTTCGCCCGATCCTCGGAATCACAGCTCACCGCACCGCCATCCCCGAAACACCCGAGGTTTTTGCTCGGGAAGAAGCTGAATGCCCCGTATTCGCCGAAAGACCCGACCCGACGGCCGCGGTATTCGGCTCCGATCGCCTGACAGGCGTCCTCGACGATGAACAAACGGTGCTTTTTCGCCAGCGCCGTGAATTTGTCCATGTCGGCAGCCTGCCCGAAAAGATGAACCGGAATAATCGCCCGGGTCCGCGACGTGATCTTCGCCTCCACCTGATCCGGATCAAGATTGAAGGTCACCGGATCGATGTCGGCAAATACCGGTTTGGCGCCGGCACGAACAATCGCCCCGGCAGTGGCGAAAAAGGTGAACGGGGAAGTGATGATTTCATCACCCGGCTTGATTCCTTCCGCCATCAGCGAGATCAGCAGCGCATCCGAACCACTGGAAACCCCGACCGCCGCCGGAGTGGTGCAATAAGCCGCCAGCCGGGATTCAAACTCCTCCACCCGGCGCCCGAGAATGAACATCTGACTGGCGCACAGTTCACGGAGCATATCGATTATCTCCGCTTCCAGCGGAGCATACTGCATACGAAGATCGAGTAACGGAACCTGCATGATCTTTTCCTTTGCTGATAGATAAATAAGACGACCGCCGGAGAAATCCCCCCCGGAAGTCAACCAGACTCCGCGCCGCCCGGCAATGGCGAAATCGCCGACGGCGCAGAGCGAGAAATCATTTACATTACACGTTCAATCACGATCTCCGGATCGATCTCGTCGCGCAGAATACGTTCGAGTCCACCCTTGATCGTCATCGCCGCGTGCGGACAACCACCGCAGGCGCCGCGCAGTTTGAGCTTCACGGTCTTACCTTCGATGGCCACAATTTCCAGATCCCCGCCGTCCGCCTGCAGATGAACCCGGAGTTCTTCAAGACGATCAGTTATCTTTTGCGCAAGTTCACTCATTTTCAAATCCTCCTGTTGGTATGTGCTGTCCAGTTTTCCGGCGGTCGCCGCTGCCGCCGACCGTCGGTGATTTTACTACGCCAGATTCCGAGTCCCGGAACTCCGAAGGGAGTTTCCGGTCACCGCCCCTCTTCAGGAAGCGTGAGCATGCACTCCCCGGAAATATCCTCGATGAAGCCGGTCCACCGCAAGGAACGCTTGTTGTAAAGGAGACGCACCCGGATGTTTTCGCGCTCGGCCTCAAGCCCGCTCATGTCCGGAGCAACCGTTTTGAGCAGACTCACCAGTATCGCACTGCCGTCCGGTTCCGGGAGCGGCTGCGAAATCTGTCCGGCCCGCAGCTGCAACGCCGTAAACACCGCCATCTCCATCCCTTCGGGAATATTGAACTCACGCTGCGAAAACGCGAAGGTCGTCGGCTTGAGCGCAGCAAACGCACTCGAACGCCGGGGAAGTTCGGTAATTGAGTTGAGCGCCGCAAACTCCTTTTCCGCCGCCTCCAGAGCCAGCCGGGACGCGGCCCGGTTGCGGTAGTCTACCGCGACCTGCGAAGCGACCTCATCATATTCGGCCGGACGGCTCTCAATCCGTTCGATCAGAATCCCCACGTAAGCGGCCTTGCTGCCACGCACCGCATTGGTGAGCGGATTGGCACTCGTCACCGCCATCAGCTGGGCGGCCATCGCCGGAGCATCGACCCCGGGAATCTCCCGCGCGCTCAACGGCAGCTTCAACGCCTCAACCACTGTAATGCGTTCCTTTTCGGCAAAGTTGCGGAACGCCTCGGCCTGTTCGGCCGCATCACGGCTCCTGCCGATCTCATCGTAAACATGGGTCGCAAACTCGTAGGCCCGGTTGAGAGCCAGCACCATCGAACGCTCAGCAACAAAGGCTTCCCGCACCTTCGGCATTACCGTTGCAAACTCCGGCGTCTTGCCGTCCTTGTCCGCAAAACGCGCTGAATTGGCGCGGAAAAAGGCTTCAAGCTGCTCATTGGTCGCCTCCTTCTCTGCCGCTCCGACAAAAGCAGAGGCCGGAACTTCCGCCGCCAGTGCACTGAAACTGCCTTCAATATTGTAGTTCGCACGTTCGGCGTCGAAGAAGGAACGCAGCTCTTCCGCGGTCGGCGCCGCCACCTTGTTCAGATAATTTTTCACCGGATAGCGCAACACTCCGACCAGATATTTGGTTCCCGCCTGACGGAACGCCTCGGCAATCTCGTTTTCAGTTACGATCACGCCGTCAGTGATTTCGTTCTGAAGCTTCGAAAGCATCACGATATTCCGAACCGCCTGATTGAGCAGCGTCTCGCCGATACCCTGCCGCCGGAATGCCTCCATCGCCTCCCGGTAACGCTCCTCGCTGAACTTTCCGTCCCGCTGAAATACCGGCAGGGCCGCCAGCCATTGCGCCACTTCCCGGTCACTCGCGGAGATGCCGAGCGCAGCCGCCTTTTCCAACAGGCAATACTGCTGAAAAAGTTCCTCCACCTGCACGTCCCGACCGTTGCCGCCGTAGAAAAGCATGTTCACCACCTGCTGCTGCTGCGAAAGATCCTGAAGATCGTCGATGGTGACCTTCCTGCCGAAAGCGGTACCCACTCCCGGCGTCCCCCAGATCCCGTCACTGCACCCACCGCTTCCCGGCGTCAGAAAGTCGAGAAAGGTGATGATGATGACGAACGTGAATACCGTGAAAAGCACCCGTCCGTGCTTGTGGAACATCGAGTTGAGCTTCTTGATGATCATGTTGAATAAACGCTTTCCTGGGTTGTTGTTGCTTTTATGTCAAGGAAAAAATATTCCAACTGAAAATTACCTCTTCTGAACCTTTACCGTCAGCTCCGCCGGCCTGATCACCCGGACGTCGATTCCGGGCTCCCGAATCAGACACTCCAGCGGCAGCGTATAACTGCCCGGCGTCGTACATCCGGAGGCATCTACGAAGACCCGGAGATCCTCCGGCCGAAGCACCGCCACCGCCGGAGCTACGCCGCTCACCGTCACATCACAGCGGAGTTCTTCATCCGCCGCAGTCGCCTCCAGACGCAGCGGCGATGCACTCTGCATCAGCTGCACCGGCAGACCACGAAAAGTCCGACTGTCGAGCGCCCGCTCGATGTCCACCTGAACCCGCACCGTTCCCGGAGAAACTTCCAGCAATTCCGGCAGTTCCCCGAGTTCACTCTCATACTCAAAGGAATCCACCACCTGCTCCGACAACGGAATCGGCTGCGTTCTGACCTCCTTGAGATTGCGAATCATATTCTCCGGACCGGATACCATCACCGTCGCCGGAACAGTGCGCACCTCCGCCCGACGATATTCCGGCGAAAGCTGTCCCGAGAAACGGGGCGACACCGGCAACTCCCGCTGGATTCGCCGCTGAAGCCGCAACCGGATCCCCGCATCACGGGAGTCAACCGAGACCACCTTCATCCCCTGCGGCCCCCGGAAATCCTCCGGCTGAAGTTTTACAAAATAGCTGCCGTCCGACTGACGATTGGCGGCTCCCACTGAAACAATCGCATAAAAGCTCCGGGGTTCCACCCGGCCGAGTTCACTTTTCGGCGCCCTCACCACAATATCAGCGTCAAAACGGTATTCGCGGGTCGCAATCAGATTGTCATCCAACTTCAACTCAACCGGTACGTTGCTCACCGGACGCTCCTCATTAAGCTGACGGCTGATACTCCAGTAGAGCAGAATCGCCAGCACCAGCGCAAAAAGGCGCAGCCAGTTCCCGTTGGATAGATTGATCCGTTTCATCGCCGCGCTCCTCCGTGGCCGTCATCGGCAAAGCTCGACGCTCCGTCTCCGGCCCCCACCTCATCAATCTCATTGCCGCGCGCTTCGATCAACTGCACGGTTTCGGAAAATTCGCCATCGTTATGTTTCTGGAGCAGTTTCTCCAGCAACGCTTTAAGTTCATCCGGGGAGAGATCGCGATAAGGAACCCCGCGATGGGCGATGCTGATCGCCCCCGTCTCTTCCGAAACCACCAGCGCCACCGCGTCGCTCTCCTCGGAAATCCCCAGTGCCGCCCGGTGACGGGTCCCCAGACGCGGCGAAACATCCTTGGCGCGGGTCAGCGGCAGAATCGCCTCGGCGGCGACGATCCGGTCGTCGCGGATTACCACCGCGCCGTCATGCAGCGGCGAATTGGGAAAGAAGATCGATTCGAGGATCAACGCATTGATTTTGATGTCAAGCTGCGTGGAATCCTCGATAATGGTCTGCAGTCTCATCCGTCGTTCGATCACAATCAATGCGCCATGCTTGTGCAGAGCCAGGTTGTCGGCGGCGGCAACCAATTCATCGATGATGACGCGCGGGTGCTGCTGAGATCCCAGCGCATAAACACCGATCTGCGCCAGCGCCCGCCGGATCTCCGGCTGAAACAGGATGAACAAAGTCAGCAGCAGCGAGTTACCGAAACTCGTCAGAATGTAGGCGATCACCTCCAGCCCGAACAACGGCGCCAGCAGCGACAACACCAGCCAGGTGATGAACAAACCGAACAACACCACCGCACCACGGGTATTGCGCAGATAATGAAGCAGCGTGTATATCACGAAATAGAGAATCGCAATCCCGATCAGGCATTGCACCACTTCGAGAATCTGCACTCCCAGAATTTCCACACTCGCGACAATCATTTGCCGTTGTCCACTGTTTTTCCGTCACCAACTGCCAGTACCATGACGACGGCGGAACCATCCCCGCCGCGGTCGAGTACCCCTGTTCAATCACCGGTACCCCGGTTTCAGCACTTCCCGGCACATCAATCACCGGTTCCCCGGTTTCAGCACTTCCCGGCCCATCAGTCACCGATCCCCCGGTTCAGCACTTCCCGGCACATCAATCACCGATCCCCCGGTTCAGCACTTCCCGGCACATCAATCACCGATCCCCCGGTTCAGCACTTCCCGGCCCATCAATCACCGATCCCCCGGTTCAACACTTCCCGGCCCCCGGTTCTCATCATCAACCGCACGCCGCCGGTATCTTCGCGTTCAAGCCTTCCCGCCCGGTCCGCCCGCAAGCTCCTCTCGAACCCGCAACGCATCCCGCAACGCCCGAACATCATGCGTCCGGATCACCGCCACCCCGGCGTCGGCCAGAAACAATTCCGCCGCCAGAGTGCCGGCCGCCCGCTCCCGCGGATTTTCCCGGCCGAGCAGCGAACCGAAGAAAGATTTGCGCGAAACCCCGACAAACAACGGATAACGCCCGCTCAATTCACCGATTCGCCGCATGATCTCCCAATTCTGTGCGGCGCTTTTAGCAAAACCAAACCCCGGATCCAGCCAGATATCCGACTCCGCCACTCCGGCGGCCCGCGCTTCCGCCGCCGCCTGCTCCAGTTCCGCCGCCACCGTCGCCACCGGGTCGGCACCGTAATCGTGCCACACCGGATCGGTCATATTCAGCGGCGTCCCGCGCGAATGGCTGATCACCAGCATCGCCTCACATCGCGCCACAACCATCTTAAGCTCCGGATCGTGCCGGAGCATCGATACATCATTGACGATCGCCGCCCCGGCCTCCAGCGCCGCCTGCGCGGTAACGGAGTTACGGGTGTCAACACTCACCACCGTTCCCGGACGCAACCGCAACACCTCCCCGATCACCGGCAGAATGCGCCGACACTCCTCCTCCGGAGGTACCTCCCGGGCGCCGGGACGTGTCGATTCACCGCCGATATCCAGCAGATCGGCACCGTCATCGATCAGCTGGAGCGCCCGATCCAGAGTACTCTCCGGAACAGAGGCACTCCCCTCGCTGAAAGAATCGCCGGTGGCATTCACGATGCCGGCAACCAGCGGCCGGTTCGCGGGGAAATCAATCCTCTTCTTCATGACCCTCCGGTGCGGCCTCAGCTTCTGCCTCCGGCCCGGAAACCGCCGGTTCGCCGCCCGCCGTCGGGAACTCCACCGCGAAACGACTGCCGGAGAAATCCTCCTCGCTGATCGCATTGGAAACCGTTTCAACTTCAACCAGCCGGGCAACGCCGGTAATACGGTCGCCGGCATTGAGGTTCATGATCTTCACACCTTTGGAGGCGCGCCCCACCCGGCGGATCTCTCCGGCTGGAATACGCACCAGCTGGCCACGTTCGGTAGTCAGCAGAATTTCATCACTGCCGACGATCTGAACGACCTCGATCACCTGTTCGTTTTCGCGGAGACGGATATTCACCACCCCCTTGGCGCCGCGGTTGGTCTTGCGATAGGTGCTTACGCAGGAACGTTTGCCCATCCCGCCATCGGTGACCACCAGCACTTCCGGCCCGACATCAAAATCCGCCGGAGCTTCACCGGCTTCTTCGCCGGCTTCATCGGTATCGACAGCACTTTCCGGAGTCTCCTCGCTGTCATCAAGCTCTTCCGGTTCATCATAGAGCTGTTCATGAATGACCACCAGACTCACGACGCTGTCGCCTTCAATCTTGAAGCGCATTCCGGTCACCCCGCGGGCAGTGCGGCCCATCGGCCGGATCTGTTCGTCGTTGAGGTCGAACCGGCAGGCCATGCCCAGCCGGGTCGCCAGCAGAATTTCATTGCCGTTTTCCGCGATCGCAGCGCCGATCAGATCGTCATCATCTTCGATAACCAGCGCCCGGATACCGACCCGGCGCAGGTTTTTGAAGAGCGCCAGTTCGGTTTTCTTGATGTAACCGCGACGCGAAGCCATCACGATGAACTTGTTGGGATCGTTGAACTCATCCGGGGAAACCGTCAGCATCGCACAGATCTTCTCGCCCTGCTCAACCTTGATCATGTTGATGATCGCCTTGCCCTTGCCGGTACGTGATCCCTCGGGAATCTCGTAGACGTTGAGCCAGTACATGAAGCCGCGATCGGTGAAGAAGAAGATGATGTCGTGACTGTCGGCATTGAAAAGATGTTCGACATGGTCCTCGTCCTTGGTTTCCATGCCGATGATCCCCTTGCCGCCGCGGTGCTGCGTCTGGTAGGTGTCCGCCGGAACGCGTTTGATGTAGCCGACGTTGGAAACGGTGATCACGCAACTGTGCCGCGGAATCAGATCGGCGATGTTGAGATCAGAATCATCGCTGGTGATTTCGGTACGGCGCGGGTTGGAATATTTCTCTTTGATTTCAGTTAGTTCGGACCGGATCACCCCGATCCGGAGCTCCCGGCTTGCGATCAGACTGCGGTAGTAGGCGATCTTTTCGCGGAGATCCGCCATTTCGTTCTGAAGCGTTTCCATCGCCAGTCCGGTGAGCTGGTGGAGTCGCATATCGAGAATCGCATCTGCCTGAATCTGCGAAAATTCGAACTCCGCGATC
>CAKUKT010000038.1 GCA_934663655.1 uncultured Victivallaceae bacterium | reverse complement strand
CTCGCACCCATCAACGCCGAAATGAAGTCAACCCAACTGCTTTTCGGCGTCGGCGGTACCGATTACCACTGGCTCGCCAACGCCTTCGCCCGCCGGGCGGTCAAACCCAACCGGATCGCCGCGACGGAGTAAAGACGTAAAATCCCGGTGGCGTCTGGTCATCACGGCAGCGCCACCGGATTTTCCAGCCGGGAGAGATCGATTTCGGCGGTGAATCCCGCCGGTATCCGGATTCGGAAACCGGTGGTTTGGTTTATGCGGCGGAGCTCAACTTCGACCGTTTCGCGTGCCGAGACGGCGACGGCCCCCGTCGCGAAGTCGAGATCAAAGAGTTCCGGCCGGATCCGCAAATGGCGGCGGTATAGCTCGCTGTCGTCGACGCCGAGAATCTCCCCGGTTATAAACCGCACCGCCGCTCCTCCCCACGCGTGACAGAGACTCGCGTTGCATCCCCACTCCTCAAAAGTGTTTACCGCTCCGGCATCGAGCATCACTCCCCAGGCGCGCCGGAGCAGGGCGAGCGCCTCGCTGCCGAGACCGGCGGAGAAGAGCGCGCTCAGATAAAAGAACATCGTCCATGGGGTGTTGGGCGGCATCACCCAGCCGGACAACAACTCCGGATCGGCGGTTTCCGTCGAGAAGAGCGGCGTCCGAATGCCGATGTAATTGCGATAGTAGGTGTCGGTCAATGATTGCCGGAGTTCTTCCTTCGTCAGCAATCCGCAATATCCGGCATAACCGTAGGTGGTTTGCGACAGCCGCGGCGGGAACCAGGGACGCGGACGGACGGAACGGCGGGGCGTAATCACCGCGCCGGTCTCAGGGTCGATCTCCTCAATTTCCCACTCCGGAGGTTCACACCCGGGCAGGGAGAAGTAGAGTTCCCAGTTGATCGGATTGCATTCCACTTCAAAGCAGAGTTCGTTCTGCGCCGCCGTCATCACCTCCGTCTGCTGCGGCGCATAGGCGGGGAAGGGGCGTCCCCAGTCAGCTTCCGAACGTTCGTCAACCACCGTAACACCATTGAAAATCGCCCGGTAGGGGCCATAGGCCGCCGACCATATCCGCAGCTTTCCCGGAACCGACCGGAAAACGGTTTTGACCCGCGCCCGGCCGCCGCACCAGCGGTTGCCGAACTCACAGGAGAAGTTCAGGCAGCTCCACCGTGTCTCCTCAGGTCTCGAATCACTGTCGCGCACCATCCCGTCAACGATGAAACAATTGCGGAACGACCGGCGAACCTGTTCCGCTTCTCCCCGGAAGAGAGCCGCTGTCGCGGGTTCGTCAAGCCGGTCGGAAAGTTCGGCGGCCGCGACGAGCGCTCCGTAAAAGAGCGCGTTCAGAGCGGCGGACTTGCCGAGCCGGCAAAGGTCAAAGGTGTTGTCAAGGTAGGCGCCGGAGCGATTCCGGAGCAGATGGTCGGTGTCCTGGCAGGCACGCAGATTTTCCAGACTGGTGCGACAGTTGGGATAACATTCACGCACCGTTTCCAGATCGCCGGTCAGATGATAGTAGTCGCGCAGAAAAAGCCACAGCACCAGCGCGTAATCCGGCATGTCGGAGTTCCCGCAGATGCTCGGAGAGTAGATCCTGCCGTCCCGGAAGCTGCACAATGCATGCTGAAGCAGTGCTTTGGCAGCCAGCTTCGTCTCCCCGAAAAGCGAAAATGCGCATTTTGAACTTACATAGGCATCCATCCATTGCGCCTGATCGCGGTGCGGACAATCATTGATGATATCATCGAGACAGAGCGCCACGGTGGCCCGGGATATCTCCCACAGCCGGTTCAGCCGGGCATCCGAACTCTGGAACCGCCCGAGTTCCGGCAGTTCCGCCGCAAAGGCGAGCACCTCCACCCGGTCAACTACTCCGCGCTCCCCGGAAATCGCAACGTAACGGAAACCGCGTTTGCCGAAACTCCGGAAACGATAGTTTTCTCCGCCGCCACGAAAGGAGTCGTGGTACATCTCCTCCCGTCCGGAACTGTGCGCCCACCCCCGGCCGAAATCCTCAATATAGGAGATGGTGACATCACCCCGGGAAGAACGGCCGTGTCCGGAGAGTTCGATACGCCCGTAAACCATCTCACCGAAGTCCGCGATCAGCCGTTCCCGCGTATCGGTCATCGCGACCGGGACGAGCCGTTTCTCCCGGAAATACGGAAGCGGACGCGGACGCAGCCACTCTCCCGGGAAGGTCATACCGCAACGGACCGGGGCGAACTCCTCCTCCGGAGCGTCAAAATCGTAAAACTCCGAAAAGCCGGTTTCCCCGATGTTGCGCGGTGCGTCAACGGCGTATTCATGAAGCCGCCGCGCCATCCAGCGCCCCGGCGCGTCGGACCAGAATTCCGCATCTCCGTCCCGGCGGTGCACCTTGAATTCAACCAGGTGAACCCCACCTTCCGGCAGCGTGTATTCGTCGAAATAACACAGCGGAGCGGCACTCTTGACCGGACCGTAACCGGCACTTTCTCCATCCAGGATGAACTCGTAAAAATCTCGAGCCCACACCCGGAAACGACATCCGCCCGGCAGTTCGCTCCGAAACCGGGCATAAACATTCTTCCCGGGGCAATCGCCCGGCGGCAGCATGATTTCCGGCATCTCGCTCTCTCCGTTTTCCAAATTTACCGGTGGCTCCGGTGTTCACTTTTCCGCACTCCAGAGACCGGTTTAATATATCATGGCCAACCGGTCACCGCCATGACAGATCCATCAAAAAAGCTGGATAATTCATTCAATCGCCGGGACGATTTGAATTTGAAATTCTTCCGGTACGGATATATATTTCCCATACCGGGAACCCCATCGCCCGGGGGAAGGAATGCGAATGAGGATCAGAATAATCGGATTGTCACTGCTGACGATCATTTCCAGTGTACAACTCTATCTGACGCCGCTGAATGCCGCCGTCGCCGGAGAGACCGCGGAAAACGCCGCCGCGCCGCAACAGGTTGAAAATCTCGAACTCCCTTCCGGAGAGCTGGAAAAGATAATCTCCGGAGAGGAAAAAATTCCGCCGGTTCGCGGAGAAGTGCTGGTCGAACGTCTCGACCAACGGCTCCACCGGATCGGCGACTGGTTCAGTCGTGAATCCGGAGAGTTGTTTTCGGTTGCGCTCATCACCACCATTCTCATCATCATCGCGGCGGTTGTCAACTGGTTCTTCGGACGACTGCGCCGGAAAATAATCAATCCCGGCTCCAGACTCGCGATTCGCCTCTTCTTCGCGCTGACCGGACCGCTGCTGGCGCTGCTGATCACCGTGATCGTTTTCGCCCTGCTGTTGCCGGTGATGCAGACAACTCCGTTCTACACCGCTTCGGTGCGGATATTTTTTACCGTCGTCACGCTGCTGCTCACCGCGACGGCCATGCGGATGATCTCCGCTTTCAGCGACCGGATGCTCCGCTACGCCCGGCGGGATGACAACAATCTCGATGCGCTGATGGTGGATATTACCCGCAAAATCGTTAAAATCGTCGTGGCGGCGGTGGCGCTGCTCTTCATCGGTCAGACGATCTTCAACCTCAACATCACCACTCTGCTCGCCGGAGCCGGAGTGGTGGGGCTGGCGGTGGCTTTCGCATCGCGTGAGACGCTGGCGGATTTCTTCGGCACCCTGGTGATAATTCTTGATGCGCCATTCCGTTGCGGCGACCGGATCGAGGTCACCGGCGTCGACGGTATTGTCGAGGAGGTGGGCATACGCAGTACCCGGATCCGTACTCGTAATGAGACGCTGGTGGTGATCCCCAACCGTCAGATTGCCGAGGCCAATGTCGAAAACATCAGCCGGCGCGGCACATTCCGCTTCATGTTTACAATCGGCATGGTCTACCAGACCTCGCCGGAAAACATGGAACTGGCGATGAAAATTCTTCACGAAATCGTCGATGATTTTCACGGACCGGATGCCGCCGGTTTTACTCCGCGGATATTTTTTGATTCCTTCGGAAGTTCCGGGATCAATATAACAGTGATAATGTGGTTGAAAACCGAAGCCTTTATTGAGGAGGAGCGGATGCGCACCGAAATCAATTCGGAAATCCTGCGCCGGTTCAATGCCGCCGGACTTGAATTCGCCTACAACACCGTCACCAATATTCTTGCCGGTGATCCGGACCATCCGCTGACCATCGCCGCTACTCCGAAAAAAGAACACTGAGCTTAGCATGTCAGCCCAGCCGGGTTCCGGGGCAGGGCGGGTGAAGCATGCCGCCCTTTCCCCGGATCGTACTACCGTCACAGAGTCGGGTTCCGGGGCAGGGGAGGGAGCTGCTTATTTGCTGCGGCGAGACTTCAGATATTCAATGATTTCCGCGGCGTTGGTATCCGGCTTCACCTTGTCCATAATCTTTTCGATCATGCCGTTTTCGTCGATGATGAAGGTGGTACGAACCGTTCCCATGGAACTCTTGCCGTAGAGCTTTTTCTCTCTCCACACCCCGTAATCCTGCAGCGTGCGCAGTTCCGGATCAGCGAGCAACGTGAAGGGCAGGTGATGCTTGTCGGCGAACCCACGATGCGAGGCGACGCCGTCCCGGCTGACTCCGACCACGGCTGCGCCGAGGCGACTGAACTCATCATACGCGGCGGCAAAGGCGCACGCCTGCCGGGTGCAACCCGGGGTGTTGTCCCGGGGATAGAAATAGAGCACCAGCACCTTTCCGCGAAAATCACTGAGCGAAACCTCGCGCCCGTCCTGAGCGGCGAGCCGGAACTCCGGGGCAGGGGAACCGATATTCATTTGGTCACATCCTTTTCGGGAAAATTGTTTACGGAAACTTGACTGTGCAACCCAATATACCTCCGGATCGACTGCTTCGCAACTGTAATGACTGGCAAAATTCCGGTTCGGGTGTATATTTAGAACAGTAACCGGACCCCGGGGAGTGGTTCCGGATTCAAGCCGATCGCAGAGCAGAAATTATTGACGAGGTGAAGTTATGGCGATGATCCGTGATCTCAATGCTGAAAATTTTGATGAAACCGTCGCGTCCGGAGTAGTGCTGGTCGATTTCTGGGCCACCTGGTGCAGCCCCTGCAAAATGCTCGGAGCGATTCTCGAACAGGTTGCGGTCGAAGCGGCGCCGGAGATCGTCATCGGCAAGGTGAACGTGGATGAAAACCGGGAACTGGCCGCGAAATATGAAGTTACCAGTCTGCCCCACATGTTTCTTTACAAGGATGGCGCGGTGGTCAAGGAGTTCTCCGGGGTCATGACCAAGTCCAAGCTGCTTGAGGTGCTGGCGAACGCCTGACCTGAATCCCGACCTGCCGGGCAACCCCGGAAAAAAGAGAAAAACCGGAACCTCTCCTGTTGACGGGGAAGTGCCGGTTCTGATTTTTACCCGGTGCGCGCCGCCGGTTCAAAGCGCCGGAAAGGCGTGGGCCTCACCGCAGACGTTGTCCCACCACCTGCGCAGCCAGAAAATCGCCGCTTCCCGGCCGCCGGGTCGAAACCGCCGGTCACGGATCTCCACCATTCTGCGGATGAGCGCGGCGAACTGAGGCGCGAGTTCCGCCTTGGCCGCCGCGGGAAGTTCGCGCACGGTCGGGGCGGTGCTTTGTTCGTAGAGCAATCCGCAATGAAGTGCGAAGCGATGAAATTCCAGCATCACCTCCAGTTCGTCGCGCAGCCGGGGGGCAAGTTCGGGCAGACGGTCGAGCCGGTGACCGAGTGATTCCAGATCACGCCCGATCTCATCGAGTCCGGCGGCGGAAAAGTTCGCCAGCAGCGGCTCCTCCCGGGTCAGGGAGCCTTTGTGAATCAGCTGATAGAGAACATCGCTGTTGTCCACCGCTGAAATATGCGAATATACCCGTCCGAGATCGACGAGCAGATCGCCGGCGCCGGAACCCGGAACGTAGATGAAATCGTCGAGCAGTGCGCCGATGTCGATCTTCTCATTCTCCCGCGGCGCCCAGCCCATCGCGGCCGCGTAAACCATGCCCGGCAGTGCGGAACTCCAGGTGTTCCAGTGGCCGTTGTCACCCCATTCGGTGTTGATCAGTCCGTGCGCGCCGGTCTCCATCCCGGCGAAAGCGGCGTTGCGGATATTGGCGAGCCAGCGATAGGTGCGCCCCGAACAGCTGCTGTATCCGGAGTCGGAGGTGAGGAAACAGAACTCAATTCCCGCCTCCGCAAGCCGGCGGCCGTTTTCCCGGAAGGGATAGTCGGCCCCGTATCCCCACTCCTCGACGAGAATATTCCGGGGAAAGTCGGCAAACAATTCCGGGTGGAGCTTGATGATGTCGCCGTAAATCATCAATCTGCGGCCATATTTGCGGTTGACCAGATCGTTCAATCGCCGCACGTAGTCAAGATAGACCCGGCCGCGCCCGACTTTTTCGCACGCCTCCCGGCTGCCGCCGAGCCCGATATCGGCGGTTTCGTCGCAGCCGCCGGAGAAGAGGGTGCTGCTGAAATTCGGCAGCAATTCGTCGAGCAGAGATTCGATGAATTCAAGACTGCGTTCATCGGTCGGACACAGGGAAAAGGGATCGCTGTCGCTCATGCTCCAGCCGGTATGAAAGCCGTTCGGACACTCCGCGAGCCGGCGGTAGGGTTCATGGCAGAGCCAGCGTAGCAGATGACCGAGCGAGTTCTGCATCGGCACCAGTTCGATGAAGCGTTCTCGACAGAAGGCGTCAAGTTCGCGGATTTCGTCGGCGGTGAAAGGCGAGGCGTCGCGCCAGACCACCTCGTGGTCGCGATAGGCGAAGGTGTGTTCGACATAGAGCTGGAGATGGTTGATCTTCCAGGTTGCGAGCAGATCGATGTAGGATTTCAGCTCCTCCATCGTCGGCACCCGGTCTCGGCTTACATCGAGCGAAAGCCCCCGGCAGGCGAACTCCGGACGGTCATCGATTTCAAAACCGGAGACAACACCATCGGGGCCGAGCTGTCGGACGATCTGTGCGATGGTTTTCTGTGCGTAGAATCCACCGGCGGCATCGGCGGCGGTGATCTCCACCGCTTTCGGAGTCGCGATAATCCGGTAGGATCCGGAAACTCCGGCTGATGCCGAAGAACGCACCAGTGCTTTTTTCAGCGCCTGGACGGTAACTTCACCGCCGAGTGAAACCATCCGCCGGGGAATCGGCAGAAAACGTATCTGAGAAATTTCCACGATCACTTGACCTTTCCGGAAGCCTGATTGTTTTTCTCCACTGCAGCCGGCAACGCCAGTGACGCCTTGTCCAGATCGGTCCACAGCGTGCCTTCGCCGGCGTGAATAATCCGGGTGTTCACCGCGGGATTGAGAGCCTCGATTCCGCGCAGGGTGGTGAGGGCGGAACCGCCGCCGAGTGCTTCGGCCATCATTGCTTCGCCGAGAGCCCGTTCGTTGTTGATCATGAAGTCGGCCTTGACCTTGGTCTCTCCCTTGAGTTGAGCGGTTCTGGCGAGCACCTCCGAACGCTTGAGCTGGATATTGGCGACCTGAAGTTCGGCGTCAGCCCGGATTTCCGCGACTTCGCGATTTCGTTCGGCGCCGATCATCGCGACGAGTTTTTCGGTCTCCTGGCCGACTTCACGGCGGCGCTGTTCGATAAGCTGGGTTTCGGTGTTGAGTTCGCCGAGCTTGCGGGCGGTCTCCTGCATCGAAACATTGGTGAGATTCTGTTCGCGGGCGATGCTCACCGCCCGAATCGGCGAGAGAATATCCAACGGTATATCCACCGATCGGATTATTGCATTGTGAACAATGATGTTCTTGGCCGCCAGCGCTTTTTCCAGTTCCAGCCGCAGATCGCGCTGGAAGGTTTCGCGTCCCTCTCCCATGATGAAGTCCTGCGCCCGGTAGCTCGACCCCTTGAGTCGGGAGAGTGACAATACCTGCGGCATGATGATCTTTTCGACCACCTGCGGCAGGTCACCGTAGAGCAGATATATTTTGGCAATGCTTTCCGGCAGCAGTTCAAATTCAACGGTCATCTCCAGCGCGACCTTGAATCCATCGCGCGAAGGAAATTCAACCGAACGACTGACCCCGAAAATCTGCGCATCCGCCGATAACGCCTCCATGGCGACGTTTCCGTCACTAAGCTTCGCCGCCTGGACGCGCGACTGGTCGATTTCCGCGAGTTTCTGGCGCTGCACGCTTTGCGCATTGAGAGTATTGGCCTCCAGTTCCTCCAGCGCGTCATTGAAGTTGTTGAAACGGTTCCTGGCACTGAAAACACTCACTGCCTTGTCGCCTCCGGCCATCGTCACCTGGTTCATGCCGATCTCAATTACATTGACCTGATGGGCATAGGGGTTCACGTAGTAGAGCCCCGGCTGAAGTATATCCCGGTAGACCCCTTTTTCTCCGGGACCGGCAAACTCTCCCGGCGCAGGAGTAGCGCCGGTCTGGCTGGTGACCACTCCGACGTACCCGGAGGGAATGTTGATCGCGTCGATGATTTCCACCTGGTATCCCTCCGGATTCAGCCGGTAGATGCCGGGGCCGAGAGGATCTTTCCAGATGCCTTTGCTGTTGTGATCGGCGGCGATGATCTCTCCCGGCGGCAGCTCCCGGCCGACCTTGGAGGTGACGATGCCGACTTTGCCGAGGGGGATTTTCACCGCCGGAACGATTTTGTAGTCGTAGTAAAGCGGATCGAGGAAGTGACGTCCTTCGGCGAGCACCTCTTTCCAGATCCCTTTTTCGCCCCGTTCCACCAGGATGGTTCCTTCCGCCGGCGTCTTCCCCGACTTGGCGGTAACCACCGCCATGTGCCCGGCCGGAACGTAGAACCGGCAGAAAAACCAGATGTAGATGCCGACTGCGATGATGATCAGCGCTGCTATCGCGCCGATGCCGGAGAGCAGCATCAATTTTGCCCCGGTGGCTCCGGAAGTTTTCTTGTTATCGCTCATTTTTCACCTCCGGCCAGGGCCTCGCTTGAATTGGCAAAGAGCGGCAGTCCGAATACACCGACTCCGGCGCCGTTACTGATTATCGACTGAATGCCGGGCAACAGTTTCGCGTAGAGTTGTGAAGCCAGATAGCCTTCGGGAGAACCGAAGGCGGCAACCTTGCGCGCGACCACTTCCGCCTCGCGGGCGTTGCGTTCGGCGATAACCAGGCGTTCGGCTTCAGCGGCGTTCAGAGAGGCCTGGGCCTGCGCCTCGGCGGTTTTGAGTCCGATTTCCGCGACCTTGAGTTCGGTTTCCGCGGCGATGACCGCCTCCTGGCTTTTCTGTCGGGCGTTGATGGCGGCGGTGAGTTTTTCGGTTTCGGCGGCGATCTTTTTCAGATTCTGCTCGGCGAGCATTTTCTGCCGGGCGAGTTCGGCTTCGGAACGGGCGCGTTCAATTTCCTCGGAATATTTGCGCGCCTCCTGCTGTGCAAGTTCGCGGTTCCGAATTATCTCCGCAATCTCCTGCGGCACGATGATATCGCGGATCAGCACCGAATTGATTTCAATACCCCACTTCTTGCAGTTTTCCCGCAGAAATTTGTCGAGGTCGCTCTGGAAAAGCTGACGACTTTCACCGACGATAAATTCCGTTGCCCCCTTTTTGCTCCCCTCGATGCGGGAAAACCCGTGAACCGAGGGAAGGATGATCTTTTTCAGAATATCATTCATATCGCCGACCACCTGCACCAGCCGGGGCGCCTGTTCGGAGATGATGTTGAACTCCACTGTCCCCTCCAGCGAAATCGGGAAGCCGTCCATGGTGAGAAAGGTAATCGCGTCATTGCCGGAAAACTCGTGGCGCTGACTCTGCGTGTTGACGATGATCACATTGTTGATGAAGGGATTGATCCGGTGCGTACCCTCCTTGAGAATTTCTCTGATTACCCCCTTGCGGCCCGTACCGACGAGAAAACCGGAGTTGTCGTCGAAATCATTCGGGACGCCGCTGAAAAGATCACTTCCGGTCAGATTGGTGACGACCCCGATGTTGCCGGGCATGATCTTGACGTCATCGAACATCCTCACTTCATAAGCGTAGGGATTGATCCGGTGTTTGCCGGTGCCGAGCACTTCGGGAAGCACTCCCCGGCAATTTTCATCCTCGGCGATGATGCCGCCGGCTTCCGGAATCCGGCCATACTTTCTCACCAGCACCGCGAACTTGCCGGCCGGGACATCGGTCACCGGTACGATTTCCCAGTCCCAGATGTACGGATTGCGGAAGTAACGTCCTTCGCCGAGCACCTCCAGCTGGATCCCCTGCTGGCCGGGTTCGGTGGCGATAATTTCGTCCGGGGCGAGCGGGGAGCCGCATTTGCGGATCAACACTGCGATTTCGCCGTTGCCGGGTTCGATGCGGCAGCCGAACCAGATCACAAACGGCGCTGCCAGCACAATCAGTATTCCGGCTGCAATCAGAAAATTTCTCATGTTTTTTACTCCGGGTTTCGGACCAATATCATTCACGGGAACTCCCAACTCCGAACTCCCGTGAACCTGCAGGAGAAAAATATATCTCCAAATGTTTTATTAGTCAATTTTCTTCCCATGGAAAAACAATCTCCACAGCCTTTTCCCATGTCCGCTCACAAAGAAAAAAAGCAGTTTTCGACTTGCCAAAAACGGGAAGCAGCGGTATATTTGCCTGTGAAATTAAAAGTAACTATTCCGGAGAAAATTCCCCATGCCGTCCGAATTCGTACATCTGCACCTTCATACCCATTACAGCATGCTCGACGGAGCCTGTACCGCCTCCGGAATCGTCAAACTGGCCAAAGAGATGGGAATGCCTGGTGCTGCGATCACCGACCACGGGTATCTCGGCGGCGCCGAGGAATTTCACCGGGTACTTTCGGGGGAGGGGCTGAATCCGATCGTCGGTTGCGAAGCCTACGTATCGCCGACAACCCGGTTCGACCGCGATCCGACCCGTGAATTCATCAAGGGGTTCCACCTGGTGCTGCTCTGTGAGAACAACACCGGCTACCACAATCTCTGCAAACTGGTTTCCGAATCCTATCGCAACGGGTTGTATTACAAGCCCCGCATCGACAAGGAGCTGCTCAGCCAGTACAATGAAGGGCTCATCGCGTTGTCCGCCTGTATCGCCGGAGAAATCCCCCGAATGCTGCTGCGGGGCAGTCAGCTCTCCACAGAACCTGAACCGGGGTCCGTGGTTTCCGGAAGTTCGGCCGGGGAGGGGATGTTTGCCGGGAGCACCCCGGTGCAGGTGACGGCGGTACAGAGCGCCTCCGGGGTGGCGGCGGCGGAGAAGGCCCTCGGCGAATATCTGGATATTTTCGGTCGGGAGCGTTTCTTTATTGAGATCATGGACCACGGCATTCCCGAGGAAAGGGCGGCCAACACCGCGCTGATCAAGCTGGCGAAAAAATATGATCTCGGAATTGTCGCCACCAATGACGTCCACTATCAGCGCCGGGAGGATGCGGCAGCGCACGAGGTCATGCTTTGCATCCAGACCGGTTCGCTGCTGAGCGATGAAAAGCGTTTTCGTTTTCCGACGCAGGAGTTTTACTTCAAGAGCCGGGATGAAATGGCCGAGTTGTTCGGGGAGGTGCCGGAATCGTTGTCGAATACGGTGGCGATTGCGGAACGCTGTTCGATCTCCTTTGACTACAAGACCAACCATTACCCGAAGTTCTTCATGGAGGACGGCGAGGAGCCGGATGCCTCCGATCTGCGCAAGATCTGCCTGAGCAATCTCAAGTACCGTTACAACATTGATCCGGCAGAGCTTGACCTGCCGGAGCACCGGGTCCTGCGCGAACGCATGGATTACGAACTCGGAATCATCGAACGCACCGGTTTCTGCAGTTATTTCATGGTGGTATCCGACTTTATCCGCTACGCGAAGGAACAGGGGGTTCCGGTCGGCCCGGGGCGGGGGTCCGGAGCAGGAAGTCTGGTCGCCTATCTCACATTGATAACCGACATTGATCCCTTGCGTTACAACCTGCTTTTCGAACGATTTCTCAATCCGGAACGGGTAAGTCCTCCGGATTTCGACATCGATTTCTGCGAACGCCGCCGCGGCGAAGTGATCGAATATGTCCGACGGAAATATGGTTTTGACAACGTCGCCCAGATCTGCACCTATGGACAGCTGAAGGCCAAGGCGGTGGTTAAGGATGTGGCGCGGGTGCTCGGATTTGATTTCGATGCCGGGAACCGGCTCACGAAATTGATCCCCGACGAACTCAAAATGACCATCGACAAGGCGATTAATCAATCCTCCGAATTGAGTAAACTGATCGAAGAAGACGCCCAGGTCGCAAAAGTGTTTGAATATGCGCGGATACTGGAGGGACTGAACCGCCAGGCGGGAGTTCACGCCGCCGGAGTTATAATCGGCGACCAGCAGCTGGACAATCTGGTGCCGCTCTCCCGCAGCGCCCAGGGTGACATGGTCGTGCAGTACCCCAAGGAGCCGTGCGAAAATCTCGGACTGCTCAAGATGGACTTTCTCGGGCTGCGTACCCTTACGATCATCCGCAATGCGCTGGACATGATCAAAGAGCAGCATGGTATCGATATCGATCCGGCAAAGATCCCGCTTGATGACGCAAAAACCTTTGACATGCTTCAGCGTGGCGACACGGTGGCGGTGTTCCAGCTGGAATCCGGCGGCATGCAGAATCTCTTCCGCAACATCGGAGTGGAGACGGTTGAGCATAACATCGCGCTGGTGGCGCTTTACCGTCCGGGACCGATGCAGTTTATGGACGACTTCATCAAGCGTAAGAAGGGCGAGGTGCCGATCGAGTACGACCATCCGTTGATGGAGGAGTTTCTGAGCGAAACCTACGGCATCATGCTCTATCAGGAGCAGATCATGCAGGTGGTGCAGGCGCTGGCCGGCTTCAGCCTGGGCGGAGCGGATATTCTGCGCCGGGCGATCGGCAAGAAAAAAGAGCACGTGATGATCGAACAGCGCGAGAAATTCATTGAAGGCTGTGCAAAAACCAACAACATCTCCACGGAATTGGCAAGTCGGATCTGGGAAAAGATCAAGTTGTTTGCCGGTTACGGATTCAACAAATCCCATTCGGCCGCGTACGGGATCGTCTCGTACCAGACCGCCTGGCTCAAAGCGAATTATCCGGTGGAATTCATGGCGGCGGTGCTCACCAGCGAAATCGAAAACGCCGAAAAGATCGCCATGTTGCTTGGCACCTGTAAAGAGA
>CAKUKT010000037.1 GCA_934663655.1 uncultured Victivallaceae bacterium | reverse complement strand
TTCATGAACGGCGCCAGCATCTCCGAAGGCCGTTATCTGCCGATGCTCTCAACCTACGACGTCGACGCGGCATTGAACGAGGAGGGCGATCCGACCCCGAAATATTTTGCGATTCAGGAGGAGATCAAACGGTTTTATCCCGATGCGCCGACCGGAACGCCCCGGCGTCTGCCCCGCCGCGCTTACGGAGAGATCCGGCTCGACGAAGTAATCACGCTCGACGAGGCGCTGCCGATGCTTTCAACCCCGGTTCGCGCCGCCGCGCCGGAGACCATGGAACGTTACGGTCAGAATTACGGTTTTATTCTCTACCGGACGACTCCGGACCTGCCCCCCGGCGTCCACTCGATCCGGCTCGAACATCTCCGTGACCGGGCCATTATCCTCAACAACCGCCGCATCGCCGGAATCGCCGACCGGAACCTGCCCCCCTGCTCCTGCCAGATCTCGGTACCTCCGGAGGGTGGACAGCTCGACATTCTGGTCGAAAATATGGGCAGGAGCAATTTCGGTCCGGACATGGAGGAGGAACGCAAGGGGCTGACCGGAGTGAGGGCAAACAATCTCATCAAGCTTTTCGGCTGGGAGATCTGGCCGCTGCCGCTCGACGATCTCAGTCGGCTCGTGTTCCGCCGGCTTGACGGGGACGCGCTGCCTCCGGTTCCCGCATTTTACCGGGGAAGTTTCACTGTGGACGAACCGTGCGACACCTTCCTCAAGGTTCCGGAGGGAAGCCGGGGCTGCATTTTCCTCAACGGGGTCAACCTCGGCCGCTACTGGCAGATCGGGCCGCAGCGAACTCTTTACGTGCCGGCTCCGCTGCTCAAACGCGGGGAAAACCAGCTGATAGTCTTTGATGTGGAGGGGATTCGGAAAGCGGTGGTTCTCTCTCAGGACAAGCGCGACTTCGGCCCCCGGATGCTGATGCAGATCTGACTGCCGGTCAGCACAACGCAAAACCGCGGTGACATCGACATGAGCGGATGTCACCGCGGTTTTGATTTCCGGACCGGAATGCGGCGGTAAACCGCCGCTCCGGACTTTTACGGGATGATCTTATCGATTATCCCATCACCTTGTGGTAGGTTTCGACGATTTCGCGCTTAGCCGCATCCGACAGCGGAGTGAGCGGCGGCCGCACGTCGCCGAGGTCAAGTCCGTGGGCGAGCATGAAAGCTTTGCCGCCGGCGATGCCGCCGTGCTTGACCAGTTGATCGACCAGCAGGCAGACCTTTTTCATACCGGCGAGCACCGCGTCCTTGCGGTCGGCTTCGAAGTCGTCCCAGATCTGCCGGTAGAGCGGCGCGGCGTAGTTGTAGGTGCTGCCGATCAGCGCCTTGGCGCCGAGTGCGAGCGCACCGGCGAAAAACTCATCAACGCCGTAAACGATATCATATTTGCCGTCCAGAGCATTGAGACAGTTCTGATATTCGTAGAGATCCTGGCTGTTGAACTTGATTCCGGCAAGGTTGGGAATCACTCCGTCGGCCTGAATCAGGAAGTCGCGCATCGACAGGTGGATGTTGGACATGATGCTGTGGTAGTAGTAGAACGGGCAATCCGGCGCGGAGGCGGCGGCGACCCGGCAGAACTCGACCAGCGCCGGCACGTTGGCCGGTTTGTAATAGTTGGCCGGCACCACCGAGACCATCACATCGCCGAGTTCGTTCGCGTGACGACCGAGCGTCCGGACGTCGGCGATCGAGAGCGCGCCGATGTGGATGATCAGTTTGAGTCTTCCGGCGGAAGCGCGGTGCCAGGTGTCCATCACGCGGATACGTTCCTCGACGCTGCAGGAGACACCCTCACCGGTGGTGCCGCTCACGTAGGCGCCGACCACCCCGGAGTTGAGCAGATGCTCGACGATGCGGGGGATCATGTCATAAGCGATTTCTCCGTTTTTATCAAACGGAGTGTGCGGCGCGGCGATAAGCCCGGACAGTTTTTCGATTTTCATTTTTTCCCTCTTGTTTTGCCGTAAATCATTTCTATGCGCTGCCCGCCCCGATTCGGCGGTCGGGAGGAGCGGCATGGTGAGCATCATTATATATAGTAATATATAACACTTGCTTAGTATAGTACCTCTTTGTTCTCTTGTCAAATTCAATAACAAAAAAATCTGAATTTTTTTCCGTGATAATGGTTCCGGATGTTGACTTTTAAGTGGGGAGCGTTAAATTACCCGGTTGGGGGGATGGTGCCGGCACCGGATATCCGCGGGGGCAGCGGAATCGGAGCGGAACACAGTCGCCAGGATTGAAATCACATTGAATAGAGCTCAATAGAGGATTCTTCCGATGAAATTCATCGCACTTGATATCGGCAACGTCTGCATCCGGATCGAACCGCGCCGCGCACTTACCACGCTCGGATTGAACGAAGCTCCTCCGGAACTGCTGCGGGCAACGCTGGATTTTGAAAGCGGAAAACTCGGTGAAGCGGAGTTCATGTTCCGCGCCTCCGCCGCCTGCGGCGGCCGCTTCACCGAAAAGGAGCTGCGGAATGCCTTCCGGGCGATCCTGATCGAGCCCATGCCGGGAATGTCGGAACTGGTACTCTCGCTCCCGGCGCGCGGGATTCAGCCGGTATTCTTTTCCGACATCTCGGTGAGCCATCTGGCGCAGGTTCGGGAGATGTTCCCGGGGGCGCTGGCGGTTCCGGAGGGAGTTTACAGTTTCGACGCGGGAGCGTTGAAGCCCGGAGAGGCGATGTTCGCGCGCTTCGAAAACCTCTATGGCCGTCCGCTGCGTTATTTTGACGATCGTCCGGAGCTGATTGCCGCGGCGACGGAGCGGGGCTGGCGGGCGGTGCGTTTTGAATCCGCCGACCGGATGGCCGCGGAACTTGCCGCCGGATTGTAAAGATCAGCAGGGGTAGAGGCCGTGGCGTTCAGACTGTTTTCCAGCAACCGGATGGAGAAGCTCGCCGAACGTTTCGAATGCGAGATTTACCGCCATCCCGTCGCGGATCCGCTGAGGCCGGAAATCGTTGTTGTCCAGACCCACGGCACCGCCGCCTGGCTGACGCAATATCTCGGACGTCCGGAAGGAGTCGGCATCGCCGCCAATCTCGAAACCCCGTTTCCCGCCGACTTTCTGGAGTCCCTGCTTCCGGCGCTGCTGCCCGAACAACTGCGGAAAAAATTTTTTGAGGATGCACCGTTCTTTCCCGCCCCGGTCACCGCCTGGCGAATCCACCGGCTGCTCCGCGACCACCCCGAAGCGTTTCCGGAATTGAAGCTGTCGGGCACCGGCCTAGGCGGGGCGCAGCCCGACGAAGCCCGGCTGCGCCGCTTCTCGCTGTGCGTGGCGGAACTTTTTGAACAATACCGGATTTTCCGTCCGGAACTGCTGCTCGGCTGGGACCGGAACCACGACGATCCGGCGGACAACTGGCAGCGTCGGCTCTATCTGGAACTGCTGTCCGAAGGACATCTCGGCCGGGAATTTTACTTCGACGCAGCGTTGCGCGGCACCCCCGCCCGCCCGGAACTCCTGCCGGAACGGGTCACCCTTTTCGGCATCAGCAGCATGTCAAAAAATTTTCTCCATCTCTTCAATGCGCTTTCCCGCCATATTGACGTCAATCTTTTCTACCTCAATCCCTGTGCTGAATACTGGAGCGGCGTTCTTTCACGCCGGGAACGCGGTCGCCTTGACGATACCGGTGACGACGACGATGCTTTTGCCGGCAACCCGGTGCTCGCGGAACTCGGCGCCCAGGGACGGGAATTTTTTGAAAACACACTCGATGTGATCGGTCGCAGCGGCTTGCCGGGCGAGGAGGAGTTTGTCCACTGCGACCCGGAACAGCCGTCGCTGCTGGAGACATTTCAGGAGGACATTCTGACCTTGCGGGACCGGAGCGGGGAAGCGGCAGGGGACAGGGATTTTACCGATGATCGTTCGCTGCGGATTAACTGCTGCCACGGGCCGAGGCGCGAGATCGAGGTGCTGCACGACCAGCTGCTCCGGGCGGCGGCGGAACTCTCACTCGAACCCCGCGACATGCTGGTGATGGCGCCGGACATCAACGAATATGCCGAACTCATCGATGCGGTATTCGGGTCCGGCCCGTTTGCCGGCAACTACACGATCAGCGACCGCAAACTCGGCGCGGTCAGCCGGTGCGCCGCCACTCTGATCGAGGTGCTCAAGCTCGCCAGATGCCGGTGCGGCGCCAGCGAAATTTTAAGCATCATCACTTCATCTCCGGTTCGCGCCCGGTTCGATTTCGGTGAAGAGGAGACGGCGCGGATCGCGGCGTTTATCGACGATGCGGCGATTCGCTGGGGGGTGGATGGTTCCACCCGGCGGGAATTCTGCGGGCTGGAGTTTGACGAATACTCCTGGAATGAGGGTCTTGACCGGCTGCTCGTCGGTTACGCCGCCGGTGATGAAGCACCGGGGTTTGATCCGGTTCCGTCGCGTTCGGCGGAGGGAGAGGAGGCGCTGCTGCTCGGTGATTTTATTGCGCTGGTGCGGCGGTTGTTCCAGTGGCGTTCGCAGTTGCGGACGCCGCGCCCGCCGGAGCAGTGGAGCGAACTGCTGCGGGAGATCGCCGACAATCTGTTCCCGGTGAGTTCGGATTACGCTCGGGAAAGGGAGCTGCTCGATCGGGCAATCGGCGGTTTCGCCGCCGGAGCCGCGGCGGCGGGTTTTACCGCGCCGCTGCCGGTGGAAACCGTGATCGAAGAGATCGAACGTGCCGCGGAAACCGTTTTCGGGGGATTGAGTTTCATGCGCGGGAAATTGACCTTCTGCTCGCTGGTGCCGATGCGCAGCGTGCCGTCGCAGGTGGTGGCGCTGCTCGGGCTGTCGGAGGGGAAATTTCCGCGTCAGGACATTCCGGTCGATTTCACGCTGCTCAAGCGGCGGCTGCCGGGCGAACGGTCGCGGGCCGCGGAGGATCGCTATCTGTTGCTCGAAGCGATGTTGTCGGCGCGGCGGCGGCTGCTGATCTTTTACAGCGGCAACCAGGATGTTTCCGGGCGGCAGACGCCACCGGCGCCGCCACTTGGAGAGGTGATCGACTACCTGACCCGGGGCATGGGGTTTCAGGTGACCCGGCAGCATCTGCAGGCATTTGATCCGGATTATTTTACCGGGGCGCATGGAGATTACTTCTCCTATTCCCGGGAGAATTTCACGGCGGCGGCGGCACTGACCGGACACCGGGACCTCCCGCTGCCTCCGCGCCGTCCGAAACTGCCGGAACCGGAGCTGCCGACGGAGTTGACGCTTGATGAAGTCGAATCCTTTTTCATTTCGCCGTGCCGGGCATTCCTGCGCCGCCACAGCGACTGGAACGGAACGCCGTTCCGTCGCGGAGCCCTCGATGACTCCGAACCCTTCGAACTCGATTACCGGACCCGGGAAACGGTGCGGGAGAATGCGATTTTCGGCGGCGATCCCGATGCGCTTTTTCGCGGGCTTGCCGCCGGCAGAAAACTTCCGTGCGGTCAAATGGGCGGAGCGCTTTTCCGTGAAGAGTGGACGAAAACCACTCGATTGCCGGAAGAGGTGTGGGAGAAGTTCCGTTCCGGCACCCGGCTGGTGCTGTCGACGCTGGTCGGCGGCACGTTGATTTCCGGGGCGATAACCGGCAGTGAAAACGCCGGTTCGCAATTTTTCCATCGTTTTCACGATGTCACGCCATCGAGTTTGATTCGGCTGCGATTACGCCATCTGCTGCTGACGGTTCAGCGCGGTGCGCCGCTTTGCGAACCAAGTCTGGCGCTCTTCATCAGCCGCGGGGGACGGATTTCGCTCCGAACGCTCGAACCGGTCGAGGTGGAGAATGCCCGTTCGGAACTGCTGGAACTGCTGGAACTCTACCATCGCGGACAGAGTTCGCCGCTGCCCTTTTTCCCGGAGAGTTCATTTCAGGCGGTGACCGCGGCCGGAGATCCGGTGGCGGCGGCGATCAAGGCTTTCACGCAACCTCCCTTCGGCACGGAGCGCCTGCCGGAAGCGCAGTTGCCGGAGGTGAAAAGTTTCTTTTCGGTGGAGGATTTCGGCGATGAACTCTTTGCCGGAGAATTTCTCGACACGGCACGGTGCATCTACCGGCCGTTTATCCGGGAGGTTCAGCCATGATCCGGGAATTTGATTCTTTCACCGCCCGGCTCGATGGAGTCAATCTGATTGAGGCGGCCGCCGGAACCGGCAAGACCTACAATATAGAGAATTTGGTGCTGCGTTTTGTCCTCGAACGACAACTGCCGGTAACCTCGATTGTGGTTGTCACCTACACGGAAGCCGCCGCCATGGAGCTGCGCGAACGCATCCGCCGGATGTTCCGCGCCGTCGCCGCCGCCGCTTCCGCCGCCGATCCGGAACGCGTCTGCCGGTTGCGAACCGGCGAGAACGCCGATTACCGCCTGGCGCCGCGGGAACTCCGGTTGTTCGAGCAGGGAGTGGCGGCCACCAGTGAGGAGGACTTCTCCGCCGGAGTTCAGGTGGTGCTGCGGCTGCTGAAACGAGCCGTCGCCGACTTCGACCGGGCGCCGGTCGGGACGATTCATTCGTTTTGCAACCGGATTCTGGCCGAACACGCCTTTTCCGGAATCGAAGGCGGGAACGGCAGACTCGACCAGGAGGGAGGAGAAGCGGCCGATCAGTTCATCGACGATTTCTACCGCGGCAGCTTCTACGGCGGCGCGGATGCGGAGCTGCGCCGGAACTGTTTTGTGCCGCTGGCGGATTTCCGCCGCTATCTTCAGCTGGCGCTCGCCCGTGAGCAGCTGCGTTTCACCGCGGGAGGGGAACCTCCCGGCCGGACTTCGGAAGCGATATTTTCTGAACTCCGGGAGTTGAGCGACGATCTCAGAAATTCGATTCATCCGGAGATGTTCGACGGGCTGGATGGGCTGCTGACCGGGGATTACGGCAGAACCCGCGACGGTATATCGAAGCTGAAGAGCGTGATGCTGCCGCCGCTGCTGAAATTCGCCTCGGAGGTGCCGGCGCCGGATCATCAAACAATCGAACTGATCGCTTCGTTCAGCTTCCGCCATCTCGACTCCCGGCGTTCCCGGCGGGTTACGCCGGAAACGCTCGCGGCAACCTGCGCCGCCGAACCATTTTTCCGAATTGCCGACCGTTTCAGCGTGGTGGTCGCGGAATATCGTGCCGCCCTGCTGCGGGAGGCGGCGGAATCGGTGCGGCGCCGTTTTGAACGGTTCAAACTCGACGGCGGCATTCTGACCTTTGACGACCTGATCCGGCTGGTTCGCGACGCGATGGTCGGCGGAGAAGTTCTGCCGCGACTGCTGCGGGAAAAATTTCCGGTCGGCATCATCGATGAATTTCAGGATACCGACCCGGCGCAGTACACGATTTTCCGGCGGCTTTTCGGCGATGGGGGCACGCTGTTTCTGGTGGGGGACCCGCGGCAGGCGATCTACGGCTTCCGGGGCGGGGACCTGCACACCTATTACGCGGCGCGGCGGGAGGTGCCGGAAGCGCGTCGCTTCACGCTCAGCGTCAACTACCGCGCCTGCGGAGAACTGATTGCCGCAGTCAATCGGATTTTCACCTCCCGCGCCGATGCTTTCGCGGATCCGGAACTGACGCTGCCGGAGATCCGGGAACCCGCCGATCCGAGCCTGCGCAAAACCACGTTCGCCGGCGGCGATTCACCGGACAACGCGCCGTTTTCGGTCATTTGTTCCGAGGAGGGCATCGACGCGCTGACCGGATTTGAGCTCTGCGCCGCTTATATTGCCGGGCAGCTTGCCGCCGCGGTTCCGGCGGTGGGTCCGGAGGAGATCGCGGTGCTGGTGCGAACCTGGCGTGATGGCGAAACGCTCAAACAGCTGCTGGAACGGCGGGGAATCGCGGCAGTGGTGCTCAAGAGCGGCAATGTGTTTGCCTCCGAAAGCGCGCCGGAACTGCTGACCTTTCTCGAAGGGGTGGTCGGTTGTGCCGATCCGGCGTCCACGACGGCGGCGTTGCTCACCAGTTTCGGCGGCCTGACGGGAGCGGATGTGGTCCGCGACGGGGGGGCGGAAGCGGCCACGCTGGAGAGAATGCGGGAGAAATTTTTTGAACTCAACGAATTGTGGCGCAAGAACTCATTTATCGCGATGTTCGGGCGCCTGCTCGATCTTTTCGAACTGCGCCCGCGTCTGGCGGCATTGCCGGATGGAGAACGTCGACTGGCCGATCTGCTGCTGCTCGGAGACATTCTGCATACCGAAGCGACGCGCAACTCCCGTTCGCCGGAGTCGCTGCTCGACTTTTTCCGTACCGAACTCGCCGAAAGCAAGTCAGACTCCAGACGCGAACGGTATCCCCGGCTGCCGGAGAGTGATCGTCCGGCGGTGCGACTGTTGACTGTTCACGGTGCCAAAGGGCTGGAATATCCGCTGGTGATCGCGCTCTCGCTCGGTTTCGCTCCGGACGAGCAACGCGATCCGGCATTTCACAACCAGGCGGGGGAACTGGTGTGCGACCTCGGCGATGCGCCGGAATATCTGGAAATGAGACGTCGGGAAAAACTTCAGGAGGAGTTGCGTCTTGCCTACGTTGCGCTGACCCGGGCCGCCCGGCGCTGTGTGGTGATCTGGAGTTCGGCGCGGCGGAGTTCGCGTGATTCGGCCCTGGAATGGCTCTTTGCCGACGGAGTTCCGGAGATCTGGCGGCGTCAACCGCCGTTGCCCGACGGGACGGTGTTGACACGCCCGCAACCGGATCGCCTCATCCCGCCGCCGAACCCGCCGATGTTCCGCAATGACTGGCGTTTTTCGTCCTTTTCCGAACTGGTTCGCAACGCGCCGCCACCCTCTCCGGTGGAGGCGGAATTTTCCAACGATACGGAGAACTCCGGAGAAGCGGCGCCGCCCTCCGGCCTGCGGGGAACCGGCTTCGGCAATCTCGTGCACCGCTTCATGGAACAGAATGATTTCGCGCTTTCCGAAACCGAGATCAGCCGACGGCTGGAAATTCCCGGCGCCACCGCCGGACTTGACGCCGCCGGAATTGAACAGACCGCACGAATGATCTTCAATACCCTGAACACCCCGCTGCCCGGCGGCGTACTGCTGAGGGAGATTTCCCCACGCGACCGGCGCAGCGAACTGGAGTTCTGTTATGCGCTCCGCCGCGGTTTTTTCCCCGGCGACCTGCTGGCCGCGGTCAGCAGCCATCCGGAATACCGGCTGCCGGAGATCTCTCCCCCTCCCCGGCAGGGTGGCGGTTTCATGACCGGTTTCATCGATCTGCTCTTCCGGCGTGACGGGAAATTTTTCGTGCTCGACTGGAAAACCAACTTCCTCGGCGACGCCCCGGAAAATTATGCACCGCCGGCGCTGGCGCGGGTGATGAGCGCGGACTGTTATTTTCTGCAATACCTGATCTACTGTTCGGCGCTGACGCGATATCTGCGTCACCGGCTGAGAATGAGCTCCTTTGGAGAAGCGGAATACCGGCAATATTTCGGCGGAGTCTATTACCTCTTCCTGCGCGGCATCACGCCGGAACGTCCGGGGTACGGAGTGTTTTTCGACCGGCCGCGTTTCGAGGTAATTTCGGAAATCAACGGAATCATCGAATGAATGACGACATGAACAATCCCGGCGGCGGAGTTGCGGAATCGGCCGCGATCGACGAGGAGTTCGTCCGGCTGCTGCGCCGGCGGGGGCCGGATGCCGATCCGCTTGCGGCGGTTCTGGGAGGCCGGGTTTCGGCGGCGATACGTGCCGGTGACACCTGTCTGGCGCTCGCGGAAGCCGGCGAAGGCGATCCGGCGGAGGTGGAGCAGCGGCTGCTCACCCATCCGGATGCGGGACGGTTTCAGGATGGAGCGGCGGGGAAACTGCTGCTGATCGACGATGGCCGCCTCTACCTGCCCCGTTACCTGCGTTATGAGGTGGTCACGGCCGCGCGGCTGTGTCGGCTGGCCGCCGTACCGTTTCATCCGGCGGCGACCGTTGACTGCCGGTCGCAACTGCCGAAACTTTTTGCATCGCTGGAGAACCGGAGTGAGGATGGGGGCGTCAATTACCAACAGCTGGCGGTTTTCAATGCCCTGCGCCGCCGTCTGGCGGTGATCACCGGTGGCCCGGGTACCGGTAAGACCACGGTGGCCGCCGCGCTGCTCGCGCTCGAACTCGAACGTGATCCGGCTCTGGAAATAACCCTTGCCGCCCCCACCGGCAAAGCGCGCACCCGGCTGCTGGAGGCGGTCAGGGAATGCGCGGCGAAATTCGCGGTGCAACCGGAAATTCGCCGCCGTCTGGAGAGTCTGCCCGCGTTCACTCTGCATCGGCTGCTGGAAGCCGACCGTTTCGGCCGGTTCCGGAGGAGTGCCGACAACCGGCTGGAGTGCCGGTTGCTGCTGCTCGATGAGGCCTCGATGGTGCCGCTGCCGTTGATGGCGCGGCTGCTCGAAGCGCTCGATGACGATGCGCGCCTGGTGATGCTCGGCGATCGACATCAGCTCGCTCCGGTGGAAGCCGGCAGCGTATTCTCCGACCTCTGCCGGGTAGCCGGTACGACGGTCACGCCGGAGACGGCGGCGGCATTCGGGAACGAGTTGGGAGTGTTTCCGCCGGCGGCCGCGGCGGCCAATCTTTTCAGTGGCACGGCGGTGGAGTTGCGGTACAATTACCGTTCGGGAAGCGCGCCGGTGCTCAGTCGGATCGCTGCCGGAATCCGGGAAATCGATTTCGCAGCCGATCCCGTGGCTGCCGCCGGATCAATGGCGGCAGCGCTGCCGGAACTCACTTCGCGCGATTTCAGCTTCCGGGAATTTCCGCGCGATCCCGCCGGGGCGTTGGCCGCGGAATTGCTGCCGATATGGGGAGAACTCCCCCGGTTGGCTGCCGGCAGCGAAGCGGACCTGGCCCGCGCGTTCCGGCTGCTCCGGGATTTCCGGATTATCTGCGCGGTCAATGGAGGACCGCGCGGGGTGGATTTCTTCAATGAACTGGCCGCCCGACTGCTCGGACTAGACGCGGACGGGTGGTCGCCGGGAACACCATTGATGGTGTTGGAAAATTCCGCCCGTACGGAAGTTTTCAATGGCGACACCGGGATTCTCCGTCTGGCTGGAGGCGTCCAGCGGCTCTGTTTTGAAGATGGCCGGTCGTTTCCGCTCCGGGAACTGCCGCGCTGTGCGCCGGCGTTCGCGGTAACCGCCCACAAATCCCAGGGTTCGGGATTCGCGCGGGTGCTTTTCGTGCTGCCGGGCGAACTGCCGGAGTTCGCGTCCCGCGAACTCTTTTATACCGCGCTCACCCGGGCTGCGGAATCGGCGGTGATCTGGGGCAGTCCGGACATGGCGGCGGCGATGCTCGGGCGGGACAGCGCGAGATGCGGCGGCCTGATGAAACGGTTGCGCCAGGCGGTCGATCTGCAAGCCGGCGGCTTTTTGTCGGCGCAACTGGAAAAATTCCGATAAAACGTGTATATTAGCATGTTAATTGATTTTTCAATCCAGTAGAACAGGGAGTTCATCAAACATGAAGTGTGCGGTTTTCGCTTATCACAATATGGGATGTGCCGGTATCGCGGCGCTGCTCGACGCCGGTTATGAGATCTGCGCGGTATTCACCCACCGGGACAATCCGCAGGAGAACATCTGGTTTGATTCGGTGGCGAGCTTTGCCGGTGAGCGCGGGATTCCGGTTTACGCGCCTGAGGATGTGAACCATCCGGTCTGGGTGAACCGGATCAAAGCGATGGATATTGATTACATTTTCAGCTTCTATTACCGGGAACTGCTCAAAAAGCCGCTGCTCGAACTTCCGAAGCGCGGCGCGATCAACCTGCACGGTTCGCTGCTGCCGAAATACCGCGGCCGGGTGCCGATCAACTGGGCGATCATCAACGGTGAGACCGAAACCGGGGTCACGCTTCACTATATGACCGAACGCGCCGATGCCGGTGATATCATCGATCAGGAACGAGTGGCGATTCTGCCGGACGACAATGCCCGGATGGTCTTCGACAAGGCGGTGGCCGCCGCCCGGGTGATGCTGGCCCGGACGTTGCCGAAGATTGCGGACGGAACCGCCGGACGAACCCCGCAGAATGAAGCTGAAGCCACCACTTTCGGCGGACGCAAACCGGCCGACGGCGAGATCGACTGGAACAAATCGGCGACGGAAATCAACAATCTCGTCCGGGCGGTCAGCCGTCCCTATCCGGGGGCGTTCAGTTTCATCGGCGACCGCAAGTTTCTGATCTGGCGTTCGGAGGTCGTTCCCGCCGAACGAACCGCTGTGCCCGGAACGGTGCTCTCGTCCAATCCGTTTGTGATCGCCTGCGGTGAAGGCGCGCTCAAGGTGCTCGCCGGGGAGATGGCCACCGGCGTCTATCAGACCGGAAGTCAGCTGGCCGCGGACGCGCGGATCGTCACCAACATGGTGCTCAACGGCGATCCTGTCCGGCTCCGCAACCGCAATCGTCGCAAGAGCGTGCTGATTCTCGGCGTGAACGGCTTCATCGGCAGTCATCTGAGTGAACGACTGCTCGACTCCGGAGAATACGAGGTGTTCGGACTCGACCTGCGCAGCAACTACATCGATCATCTGATCGGCCGTCCCGGATTCAACTTCCGGGAAGGAGACATTTCGATTCACCGCGAATGGATCGAATACCACATCCGCAAATGCGATATCGTGCTGCCGCTGGTCGCCATCGCCACGCCGATCGAGTATACGCGCAACCCGCTGCGGGTGTTCGAACTCGACTTCGAGGAGAACCTCCGGATCGTGCGCTACTGCGTGAAATACCGCAAGCGGATTCTCTTCCCGTCGACCAGTGAAGTCTATGGGATGTGTGAAGACCCGCAGTTTGATGAGGACAACTCCAAGCTTGTTACCGGTCCGATCCGGATGCAGCGCTGGATCTATTCGACCAGCAAACAGCTGCTCGACCGGGTGATCTGGGCTTACGGCGCGCGTGGCGAGCTTGACTTCACGTTGTTCCGGCCCTTCAACTGGATCGGACCGCGTCTGGACAGCCTGACGAGCGCCCGTATCGGCAGTTCCCGGGCGATCACCCAGCTGATTCTCAATCTGGTGCAGGGATCGCCGATTCAGCTGATCGACGGTGGTGAGCAGAAGCGCTGTTTCGTGGACATCAAGGAGGGCGTCGAGGCGCTCTTCCGGATCATCGAAAACAAGAACGGCATCTGCACCGGCAAGATCATCAATATCGGTAATCCGGATAATGAAGCCAGTATCCGCGAAATGGCCGAAATGCTGGTCAAAAAATTCGACGAACATCCGATGCGCGGACAATTTCCTCCCTTTGCCGGATTCGTCGTCGTTGAATCCGGAGCGTTTTACGGCAAGGGTTACCAGGATGTTCAGCACCTGTC
>CAKUKT010000036.1 GCA_934663655.1 uncultured Victivallaceae bacterium | reverse complement strand
AATCCCCATCACCGCCAGACAACCGAGAATGATATAATAGGTCCGGTTCGAAAACCTTCGCGATCCCCTGTTTTCCCTGGTCTCCGGCTCTTCCCGGGATCCCCGTTCGGAAAAGAGCGGAATTTCGCTCTTCTCAAGGTCGATCATCTCCTTTTCGGAGGGTTCCGGCTGGGGTTCGGGAGGCGGCACCACCGCCGTTCCCGGCGCCGCTCCCGGCAGCAGAGGCGCCCCCGTCTCCACCGGCGTCGGCGTCAAAATCGGATTGAAGATAATTTTCGGCGCCTCTCCGGAAAGTTCGCTCAATCGCAGAATCTGTTTGCCCAGTTCAATGATGTCGCCGTCCGCCACCGGCTGCGCACCGCTGATCCGGGTGCCGTTGAGCTTGATGCCGTTGGTGCTGCTCTGGTCGCTGATGAACCACTGCCCGTCCGCCAGCCACAACCGGGCATGATAACGGGAAACATCCACCGTGGGAATACGAAGAATGTTACCATCCTCGCGGCCGATGGTGATTTCCGGCAATGCAAACTCCACTTCCCCGCCGGCGCGGGGGCCGTTGACAAAATGTATCTTCATGCTTCTCTCAGTCGGTTTCACCGGCAAACGGTGCCGGTTCCGCTTTTAAAATAGCCTTTCTGCACAACTTTTCAACCGCTTCAGCCGATAATGTCGCGTTTAAATTTATCCGGTGGCCGCACCGGACGCCCGCGCGGTCAATGGTCCCTTCCGGCAATTCGATCACCGTCGACCCCGGCGGCCCGGAGGCGAAACGCCACGGTCGCAGCCCGCGCCGCATCGCCACCACCCGGAATCCGGAATCGATGAAAAGCACGTCGATGGTGATGCTCATAAAACAGCAGTGAATCGCATCACAGCGCTCAAAAATCAACGCATCAAATTTCCCGGTCACAAACCGCCGCCCGATCATTCCGCGCAACCGTTCGGGAAAACGCCGGGCCCAGCGCGGATGCCGGGCAATATAACGGCGGCTGTCAAGATCGAAAATCATTGCTCCCCCCCGAACGCTCCCGGATCACCATTTCCAGTCAACCGCCAAAAACCCGGATCGTCTGCAGCACCAGCGGTCCCAGCAGAATAATGAACACCGCCGGAAAAATAAACACCACCAGCGGCAGAACAATTTTCACCGCCGCCTCATTCGCGAGCTTCTCGGCCAGCGCGAAACGCTTCGCCCGCTGCATGTCCCCCTGGATCCGCAGCTGCCTGGCAATGCTCACGCCGAGCTCTTCCGCCTGAATTATCGCATTCACCGTGGCGGTGAGGTCGATCTGCCGTACCCGGTCGGCGAGCGCCCGCAACGCCTCACTGCGTTTCCGCCCGAGCTGGATCTCCTGAAAAGTACGAGTGAGTTCCTCTCCGAGATCATCCATCCGGCGGCGGGCGAGGATGTCGCGCAGCGACGAGAGCAGATCCCGGCCGGACTCCACCGAAAGAGTGAGCAGATCGATCACGTTGGGCAGCGCCTTCATGATCGAAAGGTGACGCCGCTTCACCGTCGCCGCGAGCCAGACACCGGGATAGATCGCCAGCAGCAGACCGATCAGCCCCGGAATGACGATCCGGCCGGAAACGGCCCCCAGCAGCAGCAACAGCAGCAGCAGACCGCTCATAACCAGTTTGACCGCAACAAAATCAGTCGCCGAAATGGTTTCTCCGTAACCGGCCATCCAGAGTTTCGGCTCCTCAACCCGCCGCCACGAACTCAGACCTTCGGAAGCGGCCAGCCGCCTTGTCAGCGGTACAAAGGGCAACGCCAGACGGATCACCAGCGGCAACCGGCGGGAACCGGCGGCCCCCATCCGTTCAAATTCCACCCCGGCAAGCGTCCGCAACAGGAAAAGCGCCCCGCATCCGACGGCACCGCCGGCGAACACTGCCGCCAGAATGGAGATAAGTTTGTCCACCATTCTCAGACCTCTATCGTGGTTATCTTACGGATCACCAGAAAACCGGCGATATCAAGCACCACCACCAGCACGATGGCGACGAGCCCGAGCACGCTGCTGAAAAACATGTCCATCATCCGCGGCGCCACCAAGCTCATGCCGAACATGAGCACGAACGGCATCGCCCCGATCATCACCGCCTGAAGTCTCCCCATCGCAGTCACCGCCCGGACCTTGTTCGCAATTCGCACTCGTTCGCGGATCAATCCCGCGACCCGGTCAAGGGTGCCGGTGAGCTCTCCGCCGGTCTGCCGGGCGGTCGTGATCGCCGTGGCAACCAGTTCGAAATCATCCGACCCGAGACGGCGGCACATCGTGTCCAGCGCCTGATCGAGCGGCACACCGAGCCGGATCTCCTGGATCAGCAATCGAAATTCCACCGCAATCGGATGCTGGTTCTGTTCAGCGACCTCCTCCAGCGCCTGGTTGATCGAAAACCCCGCTTTCAGCGCGCTGGACATGATGCCAAGTGCATCCTCAAGCTGAAAATTGAACTTATTCAGCCGGCGCCGACGCAACGACCGCAGCAGCAGCCGCGGCAGCGGAAACATGAACACCCCGACCGCGATCGCGATCAGAATCGCCCACCCCCAGGAAAAACGCTGTTGCGCTCCCAGCAGCAACACGGTGACCAGCGCGGCAAAAACCGAAATCGCAATGCTGAGATCGAGCACCCGGCCGGCGGGCATCTGAATGAGAATGTCGTCAAGTTCGGTTCCCGCTTCCTCGAGATAACGCTCGCGATATCGCGTGGCGACGTAGAGCACGAAATCGATCAGTACCATCGACGCCAGCGTCACTCCGGCGAATGCGCATATTCCCGGCCAGAAGGAACTCGACAGCATTTCCGCTCCACAATATGTTTAACTTGACACCATTCCCGCCGCTAATATAGCACCATGGAAAAAGTATTGCAAGAACTTCTCCGGACGGATGCCGGTGAGTTGACATTGCTGTTCGGAAGCGTTATTTTATCAATAATGCATATTCAACCAAAGGGGGTTTTTCCAAAGATGAAAAAGATTCTCGTCACCGGCGGAGCCGGTTATATCGGCAGCGCCTGCACTGAATATCTCCTCGACCTCGGTTATGACGTCACTGTTTTCGACGCCCTGATCACCGGTCACCGCCAGGCAGTGGACGCCCGGGCGAAATTCATCGAGGGCAATCTTGCCGACCGCGAACAGATCATCAACGTCTGCCGGGTCGGACGCTTCGACGCGATCATGCACTTCGCCGCCTTTTCTCTGGTCGGCGAATCGATGCGCGACCCCTCGAAATATTTCCGCAACAACCTCGCTTCCGGTATCAATCTCGCGGATGCGGCAATCGAGGGCGGGGTCGGAACCTTCGTTTTCTCGAGTACGGCGGCGACCTTCGGGCAACCGGAACGCATTCCGATCCGCGAAAACGACTCGCAGGTGCCGATCAACCCTTACGGCGAATCCAAACTCTGCTTTGAAAAGGTGCTCAAATGGTACAGCGCCATTCATAACCTCAAGTATGTCGCGCTGCGCTACTTCAACGCGGCCGGCGCCACGGAGTTTCACGGTGAGGATCATCGTCCGGAAAGTCATCTGATTCCGCTGATTCTCCAGACGATCCGCGGCAAACGCGAAAGCCTGATGCTCTACGGCAATGACTACGACACTCCGGACGGCAGCTGCATCCGCGACTACATCCACATTCTCGATCTCGCGCAGGCGCACGAACTGGCGCTCTCCGCACCGGAGAGCGGCCACTACAACCTCGGAACCGGCAACGGACTTTCGGTGCTCGAGATCATCGCGGCCGCCGAAAAGGTAACCGGCAAAAAGGTCAATTACCAGATCGCCCCGCGCCGTCCCGGCGACCCGGCCCGCCTGATCGCCTGCAGCGACCGGGCCCGGAGCATGCTCAACTGGAAGCCCCGTTACGAATCGGCCGAAGCGATCATCGAATCCGCCTGGAAGTGGCAACTCAAATATCCGGAAGGATATGCTGATTGAAGTGGTACGAGCTCGGTCCGTTCACGGTTTTTGACGTTGAGACCACCGGCATGAGTCCGGTGAGTTCCCGGATCGTCGAGATTGCCGCCGCCCGCATCGAATGCGACGGTACGGTCAGACGTTTTCAGACGCTGGTCAATCCCGGCGTGAAAATTCCCCGGGGAGTCATCGGCATCCATCATATCGATGATGAAATGGTTCGCGATGCACCCGATTTTTCCGGGGTGGGGTCGGAGTTTCTCGCTTTCGCCGCCAGCAGCACACTGGTGGCGCACAATGCGAAGTTCGATCTCGGCTTCCTCCAGGAAAGTCTCGCCCGGGCCGGTCTGCCGCTGTGGCAGGGAAAGACGCTCGATTCACTGCGGCTGATCCGCAGAACCCATCCCGGACTGCCCGGTTATTCGCTGCAGTTTCTCCGGGAATATTTCGGCCTCAAATCGTCGCCGGAGATGCGCGCTCATCGCGCCGGCGCCGACGTCGAATGGACCTGCCAGCTGCTCGAAGTGGCGCTGAATGCGGCGCTGGCCGCCACCGGCGGAGCCTGTTGATGAGCCGGCCGGCCTGTCGTTCATTTCCTCCCAGCGCCGACGCGCGGGCCCGGGTGCTGGTGCTCGGTTCGATGCCGGGACGCGAATCCCTGCGCAAACAGGAGTATTACGCGTTTGAACGCAACGCGTTCTGGCCGATTACCGGAGAAATCTTCCACTTCGATCCGGGGGCGCCCTATGCGCGGCGACTGGAGATACTGCGGGCGCACGGCGTGGCTCTGTGGGATGTGGTCGCCGCCTGTGAACGCGACGGCAGTCTGGACACGGCGATCCGTTCTCCGGTTCCCAACGATATTCCGGGGCTGCTGCGCGCCTGCCCGAAGCTCATCGGCATCTGCTGTAACGGAACGGCGGCGGGAAATTATCTGCGCCGTTTCTTCCCCGACCTGGTGCTGCCGATCCTGGTGCTCCCCTCGACCAGTCCCGCCGCCGCCGCGATCCCCCGCGCGGAGAAACTGCGCCGCTGGCAGGAGGCATTCGCGCAGCTCTCCGTCAGTTGAGCGGAGACTGAGGCCATTCGTCGGATGCCGAATTCCGGCCCCGATTCCGGCTGTCTATTCGATGCACGTTCGGAGTCTGACCGAATTTCTTCCGGAAGATCCGGCAGAGGTAACTCTGGTCACGGAAGCCGCATCGGAGTGCGATCTCCTTAAGCGTAAGATCAGAGGATTCCAGCAGCCGCAACGCCAGTTGCAGCCGCATCCGCAGCAAAAAGATGTGCGGCGACAGACCGACTTCCGCGATGAAACGGCGGGAGAAGTGACAGCGACTGAGCCCGGCGATTTCCGCAAGTTGTTCGACGGTAACCATATCCTGGATGTGCTGACGACAGTAGTTGTGAATCTCGGCGAGCGGCAATCGCGGCGCCGCAACCGGAGAGAGGAGATCGGATTCGGCGAACAGTTCCATCAGAAAGTTGTAGGCGAAACGACTTGATTCGTAGCGACTGAATCTAATTCCGGCACGGCACCGCGCGAGGATCTCCTGTGCGCAGGCAACCACCGGAGAGTTTTCAGCGTGATGAACGACCGGTCCGCATTTGTCCCGGAACAGTTCAAACAGACGCATGGCCTCGCTACCGTAAATGGCGATGAAAATAAACTCCCACCGCTGAGAATCTTTCGGCAGATAGTACGAATGGTTTTCCGGACGCTGAAGCACCATGGCATCCCCGCTGCGCAGCCGGTAACGGTTGCCCGCAATCCGCAATTCGCCTTCGCCGGAGAGAGTGTACTGCCAGATCAGGTGGCGGAAAAAACCGGCGGTCAATCCGTTGTTGTAATAGTTTTCCGTCCTGACTTCGTACCCGCAATGGGCCAGCAGCACCCCGAGCAGTTCGGGATTGGTCGGATAACCGAGTTCGTAAACCTCATTGTCCATCGTCTGTTTTCCATCCGGGCTGAGAACCACCGCGCTTATTCGCTCGTCGAACCGGCAGTTTCGCGAACGCCTCCATCCGTCTTGTGAAAAAACCGGCCGGAAACAGATCAGGTTCGAGTTGACGCGCCAGCCCGGCAGCTGCCCGGGAAGAATACCGATCAATGTTCCGGTGAATCCGGATAGGCGATTCGACCGTGATTGATTCCGATAAGGGTGGCAATGAAACTTTCGCGCACCATGTCGAGTTCGTGAAGGGTCAGTCTGGAATTGCGCAACTGTCCGTCGCGCATCCTCGAGACAAATATCTCATCGACCAGAGCTCTGATCTTGTCCGGCGTCGGCTTCGGCAGGGAACGGCAGGCGGCCTCACAGGCATCGGCGAGGCTCACAATCGTCAGTTCCCGGGATACCGGAGGGGTGCCGTTGTAACGGAACTGCGACTCCAGCACCTGCGGCCCCCCGTTTCCAGAGCGCCCCCGCTCAGCGACCGCCTTAGCGTAAAAATAACGCACCAGATCATCGCCATGGTGGGTGGCGATCGCGTCCCGAACCAGCCGACACATCCGGTACTGACGCGCCAGCGCCAACCCCTCCTTGACGTGATCGCGGATAATGATGGTGCTCATCTGTGGATTCAGATGCAGATGTTTGTCGATGTTGTCCCGGTTGTTTTCAATAAAAAAACGCGGCCGCACCAGTTTGCCGATATCGTGGAAAAGCGCTCCTGCCTTGGCGCGCAGCGGGTTGGCGCCGATCGCACGGGCGGCGTCTTCGGCCAGGGTCGCCACCATCATGCTGTGGTGCATGGTTCCGTCGGCTTCCCGCTTCAGGCGTTCGAGCAACGGATGGCTGCCGTCGCAGAGCACCATCAGCGACATGTCGGTGGTCACATTGAAAATAAGTTCCAGCGCGAAGATCATCACCAGCGCCAACATCGCGGTTACGAAACCATTGGCCAGCGCGATATAGATCAACGAACGCAACACCTCCAGCGGCTGATCAGCGCGATAAGCGGCGTCGAGGTTGGTCAGCAGCACCGCGATGAAAACAAAAATGAAAATCCGGATGAAGTAGGATCGGTAATTTCCAACCCGGCTGACCACCAGCGCCGCCGGAACAGAAATCGCCAGCCAGCGGAGCGCAAGCTCAAAAGAGCGTTCCGGCATGATCATCATTGCCGAGAGCGAACAGACCAGAAACGCCCCGCACATCGCACTGCGCAATCCGATCAATACTGAAAGAATCACCGCAGCCAGAGTGACCGGCAGCGCCGCCGGCAACACGCCGTTGTCGGGAATCCAGCCTTCACGAGCAAAAAATTCAAAGACTTTGATGCCGGCATAATCGGCAGTCAGCGCCACGATGATCACCAGAGCCGCCATGGTGATGCCGAGATTGTCGCTTAAAGCCTCCGGAAATACTTGGTACAGAAAGAAGAGAGAAACCAGAATCAGAATAAGACTCCACAGCATGTTGTGGAAAAGCGTTTCCAGTCCGAGATGCGGGGATTCGGCATGTTCGGCGGCGAGCATTTCCCGGACGTGCGAAGTGAATGGTTCCCCCTTGCCGATCAGCTGAGCGCCCCGAGCGACATCCCGCTGAACCGGCTGCACCGCGGCCAGCGCGGCAGCCCGGGATTCGTCGCTCCGGACCGGGTCGTATTCGAGAGTTCCCTCGGCGCCGATCAGCTTTTCGGCAAGGTTGGCAAAGGCCGAAATCATTTTATCGTCGCGGGGAAAGATCACCATCGCCAGCAGCGCGGCGGCCTGATCCGGATCGGGGAAGTCCTCCACAGTCCGCCCGCTCTGGCTGGTACGACCGCTGTCGTCAATGGTTCGCAGCTGCCGTCCCGGTTTGCGGGCGTCCTTGTCCGCCTCGGATAAAATCCCCCGTCCGAGCAGCCGCCGCAACGCACTGTGCAGATTCATGAAGCTTTCGCCGGTGATGCTTTCGCGCAGCAGGGCCTCCAGCAATGCCGGGGAGGCGGAAGCGATCAATTCCGAGGGAAGCGAACCGGGAATTTTCTGATATGGAGACCGGTTTTTCCGGGCATCCGCCCAACTCTCCAACTGAATAAAAAATTCCGCAAAATTTCTCGATATCGCCGCCGAACGTTTGGAGTCGATCCGGAAAAATTCCGGCGCCTGGTCGGCAGCGTCCTTCCTGGCGGCGGCGGTGGCGGCAGTGTCGAGGTAACTGAAATCGACAGCGGCATAAATTGAATACGGGGCCTTCTGCCCGTCCATCCAGTCGACCAGTTCCCGTTGCTGGCGGGCCGAGAGCGTAAGCAGCAGCGCCGCCACCGCCCAGAGAATCACCATGGCGAAAATTCCCAGCGCGGGAGAGCTGTCGATCGCCGCATTGACCGCTTCGTGGTCAAACCATCCGGGACGAGCCGCCGTACCGGCGCGTTCCCTGAACCACAGATATTTGCGCCACTTCATATCTTCTCCGCTGGTTTGTCGGTATAGGCGTTGATGATTTTCTCGAGCAACGAATGTCGAACGACATCGGAGGTGTCAAAGAAAACAAATCCGAGTTCCGACAACGCCGAAAGGCGTTCAATCGCGTGGCGCAAACCGGAACGTTCGCCGTGACCGAGGTCGGATTGTCCCGGATCGCCGGTGACCACGCAGCGCGAACCGAACCCCATCCGGGTCAGGAACATCAACATCTGGTCCACACTGGTATTCTGCGCCTCGTCCAGAATAATGAAGGAGTGATTGAGGGTGCGACCACGCATGAACGCCAGCGGAGCAACTTCAATGATGACGCGCTCGATCAGCGACCGCGCTTCGTCCACCGAAAGCATTTCGTAAAGCGCATCGTAAAGCGGCCGCAGATAGGGTGAAACCTTCTCCTCAAGACTGCCGGGCAGAAAACCAAGCCGTTCGCCTGATTCGCGAGCCGGACGGGTCAGAACAATGCGGCTGACCGCACCGCGAAGAAACTCCGACACCGCCATCGCCATCGCCAGATAGGTCTTTCCGGAGCCGGCAGGACCAACCCCGAAAACCACCTCCCGGGAACGCATTGCCCGCACATATTCAAGTTGACGTCGCGATCTCGGCATCACATCGCGCCGTCCTCCGGGCAGTTCGATTCGGCCGGACCAGAGTTCGTCGAGATCGGGATTGCGTCCTTCGCGACAGGCGCGGAGCAGCAATTCAAAATCGCGGGCATCCAATTCGCGGCGGCGCAACTGGAAGAGATGATTGAGGGTCGCAAAGAAATTTTCACCGCGCCGCACTGCCGCCTCGTTTCCGATCAGTTCAAACGCATTGTCACGTCCGGTAATCGTGAGTGAGAGCGCCTCCTCGATCCGATGCAACAGGGCAACCTCGTCACCGGCGCAGAAATTGCGCAGTGACAAACCGGGCTCAAAATATACTTTGCTGTTCAATTTTGCTGTTCAATGCAGACATCCGACGGCCGCCGACGGGCGAATGTCCGGCGGCGGCGGCATGGTTTGGTTTCGGGAACTCAGAGTTTTGGAATCATCAGCTTCATCCCCGGACGAATCCGGTTCGGATCCCGGATGAGATCGGAATTGGCTCTGATGATCAGATCAGCACGCCGGGAATCGCCGTAGAAACGCTGGGCAATCGCACCGAGAGAATCGCCGGCCTTAACCTCGTAGATCTCACTGCCGGTGGGATCCGGAGGTTCGGGAGCGGGAGCGGTTGCCGCATCGGCCGCCGGAGTTGCCGCGGCATCGACAATGGTTTCGACTTCAACGGTCTCTTCTCCGACCACCAATTCGTTGTCGCCGGCGGCGGAATCAAGCGCATCAACAGGATCATCAGCCGGCGCCGGAGCTTGGAACCCACCGGCAGCATCGGTCACGCCCTCCGGAGTCTGAACCGGCTGATATTTCGGAGAGTAACGGTCTTTCATCGCCGGCGAAACCACCCGGGCGGTACGGTGATTCGGGAAGGATTGAGCGATTCTGGTATTCCAGTACGACTCCACCTGCCCGGTCTGACCCTGGGCAAGCTCTACTTTACAGCCGGCGACACAAATCAGTCCGGCAGCTCCCAATCCGAAAATCAATTTATTCATCCTGTCGCCTCCCTCCGACTTTTATCAGGAAGTTATCTCCAATCCAAATGAAACCGGCCTGCAAACATTTCCGGCCGCTCTCCAATTATCCATCTTACAACTGCTATGGTCGCCACAACTCCCACTGAAGGACTCCGGAAAAACCGGCACCTGCCGGTCACCGCTCCGGAATTTTTTCTACCGACCTCCGCCATCCATCGAACTGATAATAAATGGATCACGAAAACAATTCCAGCGAGCTGATCTCATTTCATCACTCTCGCGCACGATTCCGCCGAAGCGACTTGGCCCTCCGGTCCCGGACCGGTTCCTGCTGAACTATCCCATTCGGCCCGGTTCGGCTCGGCAGCCCGGCAACCCACTCGCTTTGCAGCTCAGACCACTTCCAGCCCGGCAACCCGCTCGCTTTGCAGTTTTCCAGACCACTTTCCAGCCCGGCAACCCACTCGCTTTGCAGATCAGACCACCTCCAGCCCGGCACCCCGCTCGCTTTGCAGTTCCTCATACCACCTCCAGCCCGACAACCCGCTCGCTTTGCAGTTCCCCAAGCTGCCGCAGCCCTCTCAACCGCGGAATTTGCGGAAGATGATCGACGCGTTGTGACCACCGAAACCGAGATTACAGTTCATTACAGTTTCAATTTTCCGCTCCCGGGCCGTGTTGGGCGTGATGTCGAGATCACAATCCGGATCGGGAGTGGTATAGTTGATCGTCGGCGGGACAATGCCGGTTTCAATCGCCTTCACGCAGACAACTGACTCAAGTCCGCCGGCAGCACCGAGAGCATGCCCGGTCACCCCTTTGGTACTGCTGACCGCGATCCCCGATACCCGGGAACCGAAAGCACGTTTGATCGCCAGCGTCTCATATTTATCGTTGAGTTCAGTACTGGTACCATGGGCATTGATATAATCGACCACATCGATACCGGCGTGGCGCATCGCCATCTCCATGGCCCGGGTACCGCCGCTGCCGTCGGGAATCGGGCTGGTAATGTGATAAGCGTCTCCGGAGGCACCATAACCGATCACCTCGGCCAGAATCGGCGCATTGCGCTTGAGCGCATGCTCCAGCTCCTCAAGCACCAGAACCCCGGCGCCTTCGGACATCACGAAACCATCCCGGTCGCGGTCAAAGGGGCGGCTGGCATGAAGCGGATCGTCATTGCGCGTACTCATCGCCTTCATCGCGCAGAAACCGGCCATACCGAGCTCAACCACCGAATCTTCGGCGCCGCCGCAAATCATCATGTCGGCATCGTTGCGTTTGATGATCCAGTAGGATTCACCGATGGAGTGACATCCGGAGGCGCAAGCGGTTACGATGCCGAGGTTGGGTCCGCCGGCGCCGTTGCGGATGGAGATATTTCCGGAAGCGATATCCGATATCATCATCGGGATGAGCAGCGGGGAGACCCGCACGGAGTTGTTGCGGATCATGGAGCTGTGCTGTTCAGTCAGGGTGCCGAGTCCGCCGATGCCGCTGGAGACCAGCACGCCGACGCGTTCGGGATTGACCGGACCGCCGCGCAGGTCGATACCCAGTCCGGCGCTGGTCTGAGCCTCATCCGCAGCGATGATCGCATAGATGCAGAAGCGATCGAGGCGCTTGGCTTCCTTGGGCGAAAGATGCGCATCGACGTCGAGATTCTTTACCTCTCCGGCGATTCTGGTCCGGAGCTGCGAAGCATCAAAACGCGTGACCGGTCCGAGACCGCACCTGCCGTTGACCACGGAATCCCAGAAATCAGCTACATTATTGCCGACGCAGGAAACCACGCCGCAACCAGTTACAACAACTCGCCGTTCCAACATATTGTCTCCGAACAAAAAAGGCCACCAAAACCAAACTTTGGCGGCCCGTTTTCAAGCACCGTTCCGGCCCCCTTGACAAGGCCCCCGGGGAGAAAAACTGCGGGAATTCCGACGCACTCCCCTCCAGCGCAACCATGTGACCGGCCACCCGTTCCGACACGCACCACCGGAAGCAATCCGACTCTTTCCGGGACGGCGGAGATTCTCCACTCCGTCCACGGCAGACTCCGTCATTCCCCGATGGGCAACCTGGGGGACCGGGAACCCCGGTCAATCCTCCGGGCCGGTTCCGATACGGTCAAACCGCCGCCCCGCCTCCGGAGGATACGAAAAACTTATTCCTGGCTCTTGCTCTCGATATATTTGATCGCTTCGCCGACGGTGAGCAGCTTCTCAGCGTCCTCGTCAGGAATATCCGAGCCGAACTCTTCCTCGAGCGCCATGACCAGCTCGACCTGATCGAGCGAATCGGCACCGAGATCCTCGATGAAACGAGCCTCGGGGCAAACCTGATCTTCGGAAACTCCAAGCTGATCGACTACGATTTTCTTGACTTTTTCGGCAATTTCAGACATTTTCAGAACCTTTTTCCTAATTCGTCTATTCAAGACACTTTCAAACTCATGGTTCTCCACCCTCAGCGAGTGTCAAACCCAACGACCTGTACAAATAAAGCTCGCGCTATTACAGCACACCGCACATAATATACCATTCATCGGCTAAAAGTCAAGCTTTCCCGGCGGTCGCAAACCGACAAAGCCCTTTTCCCGCCGAAAAAGCGATCACATCAGCATGCCGCCGTCGACATTGATCACCTGGCCGGTCACGTAATCGGAATCCGGAGAACAGAGGAAATAAACCACATTGGCCACATCCGCCGGAGTGCCGCCGCGCTTGGCCGGAATAACCGTCAGAAAAGCCTCGCGAGCCGCTTCCGGCAACTTGGCGGTCATGTCGGTGATGATGAATCCGGGAGCCACCGCATTCACCTGGATGTTGCGCGAAGCGAACTCCTTGGCGGTCGTCTTCGCCAGTGCAATCACACCGGCCTTGCTCGCCGAATAGTTGGCCTGGCCGACATTGCCCATGCGGCCGACCACCGAAGCGATGTTCACGATCTTGCCGGCGCGCTGCTTCATCATCGGCTTGACCGCCGCCTGCGTGAAATTGAACGTCCCCTTGAGGTTGACCGCGATCACCGCATCCCACTCCGCCTCGCTCATCCGCAGCATCAGGTTGTCCTTGGTGATACCGGCGTTGTTGACCAGAATGTCCAACCGCCCGAAGTCCGCCAGCACGGCGGCGACGGTGGCCGACGCATCTTCCGGCTTCGCGACGTTGGCAGCATAGGCGCGGGCGTTGACTCCCGCTGCGGCGAACTCGCCCGCGGTCGCTTCGGCAACCTCAAGCATGATGTCGACAATCGCCAGCGAGGCTCCCTCGGCGGCCAGACGCTCGCAGATCGCGCGGCCGATGCCGCGGGCTCCGCCGGTCACCAGCGCAACTTTGCCCTCAAGTCTCTTTTCACAACTCATGATGAAACCCTTTCATGTATACGATTCAATTTTTGGAAATGATTTTTCAAATTCAGTGCCGTCCCATAATTCTTTGAAATCGTCATTCTAACCACCCTATTTGAGCCTGAGTTGATTGTTTTTTAAAA
>CAKUKT010000035.1 GCA_934663655.1 uncultured Victivallaceae bacterium | reverse complement strand
CGTCTACCGCGAAACCTATCCTCACGTCGAGGTCTACAACCCCAACATCCCGGCGGAACAGGAAAAACTGATCGCCGCCGCCGCGGAGGCCGACGAACTGGCTACCGCGCTGCCGAGCGTCAAATTTTTCGATTATTCCGCCGGCTGGTTGCGCGCGGGTTTCGCGCGCGCCCCGAAACACCGCCGTTTCATCTACACCGCGGAGAACAACAACCATGCCGCCGAAGCGCTGGAAGCGGCGATCGGCGAGAAGTTCCCTAACACCTGGTACCTCAACACCGTCATCGGCAAGATGAGCGGCGTTGCGCCGGCTTCGGAACTCACCCCGCTGGCTCCCACTGCGGAGAACGGCCATCTGGTTGAGGAGTTCAACACCATCTATATCTCCAAATGCCCCGGAATCGAGGAACGGTGCGTCGCTTCGCTCTACGTCAAAGACGACCTCTTCCCCTTTGAGGAGGCGAAACTCTACGGACACAACGCCACCCATTTTCTGCTCGGCATGCTCGGCAAGGAGTGCGGCTGCCAGTTCATGAGCGAACTTGCCTCCCACCCGGAACTGATCGAAATCGCCCGTAACGCCTTCATCAATGAATCCGGCCGCGCGCTGATCAAAAAGTACGCCGCACTGAATGACGAACTCTTCACTCCGGCCGGCTTCACCGCTTATGCGGAAGGGTTGCTGGTCCGCATGACCAACCCCTTCCTCAAGGATGCGATAGCCCGGGTCACCCGCGACCTCGAGCGCAAGCTCGGCTGGGATGACCGTTCCATCGGCACTATGCGCCTGGCGCTCTCCCAGGGCGTGGAACCGGTGAACTTTGCCCGGGGCGCCCGGCTGGCGGCGTTGGAATTCAGCGGCGATGCGAACCCCCGTCAGGTGCTCGCCAATCTCTGGCCCGCACCGTGGGGCGCTGAACACGATCGCCTCGCTGCTCTCTTGGGACTTTAAAAATCATCCGGCGCGGGAACCTCTCCCGGTCACCGCGCCGGATTTGAACCGCAGAACAATCTGGATTCCGCCCGAAACTGGAGAGATAGATAGCTTGAAGGATTGGATTGCCGTTGTTGCCGTGCTGGTCGCAATTCTTGAACAGGTGCTGACCTTCTCACTCTTCTTCAAAGGCTGGCACGACTACCTGGATTCGCTGCTGGCTCAATCCACCCCTGATATCTACAGCGCCCTCAGCGGCAATTTCCCGGATCACCAATGGGGAAAGATGAAAATCTCCATCTACCATGGCCTCGGGGTTGCCCTCGGCGTCCTGGTTTTCTTTATGCTGCACAAACAGTTCGGTTGAAGAAAAAGCGGCGGCGCCACTCCTCTCTGCGGGAGTACCGCCGCCGGCTTGTCAAAATTCCGGAATTTCAGAGTTTCTCGCGATAAGCCCGGACCGTTTCCGCCAGACCTTCCGCAAAGGTGAAGGACGGCTTGAAACCGGTTGACAACAGCTTATCGATCGAGGCCATCGAATGACGGACATCTCCGGCTCGTTCCGGCAGATACTTTATCTCCGATTTCGATCCGGTCAACCGGATGATCTCCCGGGCCAGATCGTTGATCGTGATCCGACCGCCGCAGGCGACATTGTGAACCCCGGTAAAATCGTGCGTTGCGAAGAATACGTTGGCTGCAACCACATCCTTCACAAAGACGAAATCCCGCGTCTGCTCACCATCACCGAAGATCGTCAGCGGTTCATTGCGCAGCGCCTTGTCGATGAATATCGGCACCGCCGCCGCATAAGCACTGCGGGGGTCCTGCCGGGGCCCGAACACATTGAAATATCTCAGACAAGCCGTCTGCAATCTGCCCTCATTGGTGAACATCCGGCAATAATATTCACCATCCAGCTTGGTGATCGCGTAGGGGCTTTTCGGTTCCGGAAACATCGTTTCGACCTTGGGCACCACCGGATTGTCACCGTAAATCGCCGCCGAAGTACTGAAGCAGAGCTTTTTCACTCCCGCCGCCGCCGCACTTTCCAGCACGTTGATCATGCCCTGATCGTTGATGTCGATGCATTCGGTGATCTTGGTCATCGATTCCGGCACGCTGATCAGCGCCGCCAGATGAAATACGTAATCCACGCCGCGCATCGCCGCATCCACCGCCGCCCGGTCGCGAATGTCCCCACGGATGAACTCCACCTTGAACGGCTTCAGATTGGCCTCAAAACCGCTGCGCAGACTGTCCAACACCCGGACTTCGGCCTTGCCTTGAAAATATTCCACAATATGGCTGCCGATGAAACCGGCTCCACCGGTGATTAAAACCCGCATTGTTATTTCTCCCTGGCGTATGCGAAATCGAAATTAAGCAGATGCTCCGGCAGCGGCGGCACCTCCAGCGCCATGCCGCCCTGACGAATCGAATCGGCACCGCAGCAACCGGCGGCAACACTGTTGCGCGCCGCCTGGGCACTCGCGCCGTGGAACGGCAGATCCCGCAGCGCATCAATGAAACTCTGCACGATCTGCGGATCGGCACCACCGTGATTGTCAACCGGGGCATGAACCCGGTAGGTGGCATCCCCTTCCAGACTGTAACCATCGGAACGGCATGTCCAGACCTGAATCGAGCAGTTGCTGCCATCACCCTGGTTCTCAATACGTCCCCGGGTGCCGATAACCGTATAGTTCCGACAGCAGTCGGGAGTGTAATGGCACTGGAGATAGCAGGCCAGCACGCCGTTGTCAAGTTCGAGGTTGATCATGTTGAGATCGTTTACCTCCACCACCGGAAACATATCCTTCTGCTCCATCGGCGGCCAGTGTTTGGCCGTCCAGACCGAAGAGATTCCTTCCCGGATCCGCTCCTCACCCGGAGCCCGGCGCGGCAGTTTATCGTAAACCGTCAGATTTCCCATGCCGTTGACCCGGCGAGCATATCCGCCGGCAAGCCAGTGAATCACGTCGATGTCGTGCGCCCCCTTCTGAAGCAGCAGACTGTTGGAATATTTCTCGCAGGCGTGCCAGTCGCGGAAATAGGCGTCGCCGCCGTAACTGATGAAATGACGGCACCAGACCGAACGCACTTCTCCGATGTCACCGCGGTCAATCACCTCCTTCATCTTCTGCGTGAAGCCCATATAGCGCATGTTGTGACCGATCACCAGCCGGGTGCGGTTGCGCCAGGCGGTTTCGAGGATCTTGTCGGCGTCGGCGATCGATATGGCCAGCGGTTTCTCCAGATATACCGCGACTTTGTGGTTCAATGCGAAACAGGCGTGTTCGCAGTGGAGGAAATCCGGCGTGGTGATGAAAACGCCGTCAAGCGCCTCCTTTTCAATCATCTCCCGGTAGTCGGTATAGAGCGTGGGCACACAGGAGAACTTCTTCTGAAAACGTTCACGAAAGCGCTCCGCCGCCTCGGGATAAATTTCCGCCGCGGCAACCAGGCGCACTCCATTATCCGGCTGATGTGAATAATCCGCCAACGCTCCCCGTCCGGAAGCGCCGATTAAACCAATCCGAAGCTCTTTCATCGCTGTCATACCTCAATGTTGCTGTTTTTGAAGCTTCTAAAAATATATCACCGTATCGCAGTAATCAAATGGAATTTCCATCAAAAAGAATGCATTTTTTTCTAATTGGCGGGCGGACGGACTTCTACTCCGGAACGCCACCCCTTTCCGGAACGACAAAAAAAAGATCCGCCCCGTCGCGGGAGCGGATCACGGTTTTCAATCGCCGAAAAGATGTTTTTATTCCCAACTGTTGATGTCGGCGTTCTCACCCTCCCCGCCGGGTTCACCGTCAGCCCCGTAGCTGGTGAGATCGAAGTCCCCATGTTCGCCGGGCGAAGTGTAGACATAGTCGTTGCCCCACGGATCCTTGGGCACCACCGGCGGCTGGAGGTAGGGGCCGTTCCACTGTTCGTTATCATCGGGATTCTCCACCAGCGCCTGAAGCCCGATATCCGAATCCGGATAACTGCCGATGTCCAGCCGGTAACCGGTCAGCGCATCCCGCAACAACCGGATCTGCGTCTTCGCCGCATCAATATTGGCCTTTTTAATGTAGTTGAGATACATCGGCGTCGCGATCGAAGCAAGCGTGACCACGATCACAATCGCCACCACCACTTCGATCAGCGTGAAGCGCCGCCTCCGGTATTGACGTTTAACCATTTCATCAACCTCCCTGACTGATTGCATTTATTTCCATCATCGCCGCGAAAATCGAGACGACCACGATCAACACCACCAGCGCGAGAAAAACTATCACCGCCGGTTCAAAAAGACTGAGCAGCCGCTTGATCTTCAGCCGGGTGTCGCTCTCAAGATTGCCGGCGATTCTGGCGAGCATCTCGCCGACTGAACCGGACTCCTCGCCAACCCGGAGCATCGGCACCGCACCACGCGGCAGAAAACGGTTGCCGGCCAGCGCCGCCGAAAGTTTTTCACCGCCTTTGAGCTTGCGGTCGATGCCGTCAAATTCCGCGGCGATAACCGGATTGCCGATGATCCGCCCGGAAATTCTGACCGTGCGGATGATTTCCACATGGTTGGCGATCAGGATTGCCAGCGTCCGCAGGTATTTGCACATCTCCAGGTCGATCACGATCCGCGACCACATCGGCACGCGCAACTGGAACTTCGCGAATGCGATCTTGAGCCGCCGTTCACCGTACTGCTGCTTGAGCCCCCACCAGATGACGAAGATAGCCAGCGGCACCGACCACCAGCCCCACTTGGCCAGAGTGCTGACCGCCACCAGGAACTCCATCGCCGGCGGCAGTTCCCGACCCATATCGATGAAAACCTTCACGAACCGGGGAACGAACACCGTGAAAAGCAGAACCACTACCACCAGCGTGATCGTCAGAATCACCAGCGGATAGATCGAACTGGAGATGATGAAGTCGCGCAGTTCCCGGCTCTCCCCCATGAACTTATACAATTCTCCCACTACCTCGGGAAGACAGCCGGTCTCCTCGCCGCTCTCGATCAGATTGGCGTAGTAACTCGGGAACAGCGATCCATGCGAACGCACCAGTTCGGAGAACTTCTTCCCCTCGTGCAGCCCCTGGCGCAACGCGTTGACGAAATCCCGCTGACCGGTCTCGACCGCACCGTCGGCAATGATGCCGAGCGCCCGCTCCAGCGGAATATGCGCGTCCAGCAGCGGCGCCAGTTCCCGCGTGAACTCATAGGTGTCAATCCCGTTCTTGCCCCAGCCGTGGCCCTTCCGGCCGGCCTCCGAACTCTCCTCTCCGACAAAACTCACCGGCGTCAGCCGCCGCGACCGCAGCTTGGCCAGCGCCTCTTTTTCATTGTCCGCCTCGATCAACACCTCGTGCGGGGTGTTGTCGCGGGCGGCGGCGATGTATTTGTAGAGCGGCATCGGCTGTTACATCTCCGCGGTGGAGCGGCTCAATTCAGCCGCAGTGGTGAGACCAGCGGCGACCTTCGCCTCGCCGTCCTGCTGCAGGGTTATCATTCCGTGGCGGATGGCGATCTCCTCCAGTTCGCCGCTCGACGCGTTGCGGTTGATCGCGGCCCGAATCTCATCGTTCACGATCAGCAACTCAAATATGCCGCTGCGTCCCTTGAATCCGGTCCCGTTGCAGCGACGACACTTGCCGCCGTCGATGGTGCCGGTTCCGGAACAGTTCGTGCAGATCTTCCGCACCAGCCGCTGCGAGAGCACCCCGAAGAGCGCGCTCGACACCAGAAAGTTCTCCACCCCCATGTCGAGCAGCCGGGTAACCGCGCCGACCGCGTCGTTGGTGTGCAGCGTGCTCAATACCAGGTGACCGGTCAACGCCGCATTGATCGCAATGTCCGCAGTCTCCCGGTCACGGATCTCCCCGACCAGGATAATGTCAGGATCCTGACGCACAATCGAACGCAAACCAGCGACAAAGGTCACCCCGATCTTCGGATTCACCTGCACCTGACACAATCCGGGAGTCTTGTACTCCACCGGATCCTCGATCGTGATGATCTTCTTCTTTGAATCATTCAGCTGGTCGATGACACTGTAGAGCGTGGTGGTCTTCCCGCTGCCGGTCGGCCCCACCACCAGAATGATCCCGTGCGGAATCTTGATCAACCGTTCAAACTGCGCCAGATGCCGCGCCGACATGCCGAGCGTGCGGAGATCAAAATTAATCGCCTCCTGATTGAGCAGCCGCAGCACGATGCTTTCCCCGGTCAGAATCGGAATCGTGCTGATACGCATATCCAGTTCCGTATGACCGAGCCGGACATTCGTGCGCCCGTCCTGAGGAAGACGGCTTTCGGCGATGTTGAGCCCGCCGAGCAGTTTAATCCGCGACGCGATCGCCGGGAACTGACTGAGCGGACAATTCATGATTTCAGTCAACACCCCGTCAACCCGGAGTCGGACGGCAACGTAATCCTCGCCGGGTTCAACGTGAATGTCGCTGGCGCCAAGTTCGATCGCCTGCGTGAAAATATCGTTGACCAGCCGCACGATCCGCGCCTCCCCCGCCAGGGTACGTAACGCATTTTCATCACCGGCATCGATCAGATCGGCGTCTTCGTCATTGTCGTCAGCCTGAAAACGACTGAGCATGCGCTCGAGGAATGTTCTCCGGACAAATCGCGGTTCCAGCGTCAACTGCCAGCACTTCATCGCCAGAAACGCCAGCCGTTCCAGATCATACGGATCGGAGACCAGCATCACCATCCGTTTTTCGTCCCACTCCAGCGGCAGGCATTCGTTGGTGTTGAAAAATTCCGGAGCGGCCCCGGGATAGGGTTCGGGCAAATCGAGTTCGTCCTCATCCACCCCCGGCACCTCAAAGGCTTCCGCATAGAGTGCGACCAGTTCGTTTTCGTTCAGCAGCCCCTCGCGCAGCAGCGCCCGGTCATCTTCGCGGGGATTGGTACGCTCGCGCCCCGGCCAGCGTTGCGAGATCACCCGTTCAAGCCGGTCGAGCGAAGCGGAAAATCCTGATGTCTCCATACTCACAACCAGAATTCCTTGGTGGTCATCAGCGCCGGATGGCTTTCACTCGCTCCCGGACGATCGCCGAGCTTGCTGTCGAAATCATTGAGCGCTTCGATCGCATCGTTGTAACGCTTGATCATCTCTTCAACCGGACTGTGTTCGTTGATGATGTAGCCGGTGATCATCATCAGAATCTCGCTGCGCTCCACCGAAGCGTCAGTGCTGCCGACCAGCCGGTTGAGCAGCGGAATATGATTGATGAACGGCAGGGAATCCAGCGAGTCTTTCTTCTTTTCCTGAATCAGACCGCCGATGATCATCGTCTGTCCGTTCGCGATGGTCATCGAAGTCTCGATCACGCGCTGGGTGATCTCCGGCGTCTGAATGGTGCTGGTAGTGTTCTGAATCGCCTGCGAGAGTTCCTGTTTGATCTCCATCGTAATCAGATCGGTGCTGGTGATCTGCGGCGTCACGGTCAGCGTTACCCCGGTTGGCTTGTAGTCGTAATTGTACTGGGTGGTGCCGCTGGACTGGGTTGACGTGTAACCGCTGGTGATGACCGGCACGTCACTGCCGACGTTGATGCTCGCCTCGGTGTGGCTCGACACCAGCAGCTGGGGGCTGGAGATGATCTTCACCGTCCCGTTGCCGGCAAGCGCGCGGATGTATCCGAACCGCTTCTGCGGATTGTCGGGATCGTTGATGAAGAAAGTACCGCCGTCCTGCCGATCGGATCCGGTGAGAATGGTGGTGTTGCCTTCACTGTCGGTGGCAAAGGGATTGAGGCTGGTTCCGGAGTAGTTGGTTCCGAAAAGGGTGTTGGCGTTGCTTCCGTCGGTGGAGCCGGAAAATTCCAGCCCGAACTGAGTAGTCTCGCTCAGCGTCACCTCGACAACCAGCACCTGAAGCAGTACCTGCGCCGGCACCACATCGAGCCGGTCAAGCAACGCCTTGATCGACGCATAGGTGCGCGGCGTGGTGCGGATCACCAGCCGGTTCAGCACTCCGTCGGCGTAGACCCGCACCGTATTGGTAAAGAGGTTGGATTCCGGATCGGTCTCGGTGTTGGCGGCCGCATTCGCCGCGACGGTGCGGTTGGTTCTGGCGGCGGCGGTATTGGCGGTATTGTTGGTGACCCGGAGCCGGGAGTTGGTGGAGATGGTTTCAACCCGGCTCTTGCCGGTGTCGGGGTCGAGAACGATGCTCGAACCGTAAGTATCATAAAGCACCGCCAGCGCCTGAGTAAGATAAGACGCTTTGTTGTGACGCACCTTGTAGACGAAAATCCGTTCCTGATCGTCGATGTCGCGGGTATCGAGCAGTTCCACCCATTCGCGGATGGCGCTGATACCCTCATCGGTGGCCGCGGAAACGACCAGCACCTGCAGGCGGTCGAGTCCGACCAGCTGCACTGAACCGGGAAGTTCGGCGCGATCAGTGGTCTTGACCACCTTGAATCCGATCACCGGCAGCACCTCCACCAGTTCGGCCACCACCTTGCTCGGCAGAACGTTGTTGCAGCGGATCACCGCCCGGGGCCAGTTTTCCCGGCTGTTGGCGTCGAGACATTCGAGCAGCATACGGAGTTTGGGAATGTTGTCGGCAACGTCACACACCAGCACCGCGTTGGGTTTGGTAAGTTCGATGCAGATGCCGCCGGAATTGAGGAAGGGACGGATCTGCGAAACCGCTTCCCGGGCAGTCGCGGTGCGGAGCGGATAATAGATAATCTCAGCCTCCTTGTCGTTGCCGGAAACCAGCCCCGGCTGCCCCGGCAGCTTGGCCCGGGCGAAAATGCGCAACAGCGCTCCTTCGCGACGCACGGTACCGCCGGCGATGTAGACCATCCGGTCGAAGGTGGTCCACAACTCTTTGCGGGTCATTGTCGAATTCAGATTGAGCGTCACCGTGCTCTTGAGATCGCTGTCGGCGACAAAATTAAAACCGAGCACATCCGCAAAGGCCGAAAGCACATCGAGCAGCGGCGCATTGTTGAAAATCAGCGAGACCGGCAACTCCTCGTCACCGTCAAGAACAATGAAATCATCATAGTAATTGCCCTCGGACACCGCCCCGGCTCGCCGCGCCTCTGAAGATTCTCCGCCGAGCGGTGCCTGCTGGGAAGTGGTGAGATCCTTGAGTTTTTCATCGGTCACGCTTTCCGGGATTTTGAGTTCGGACTTCACCAGTTCGTGCTCAATGCTTTCCTCCGTCTCGATATGCGTTTCCTGCTCATCCCGGCGTAGAAACGCGAAACGATTCTCCTCCTTTTCGGTCGGGGTCTCTTCCTCAAGACCGGTTGTATCCTCCTCAAATAACCCGGCACACGACAACATCGTCAACGACATGAGAAGCGCCAACCACTTCACGGACGGACAGAACCACGATCGCCCGACTTTACCGGAATCCATCATTTTCACCTCGCGAACCATATTCTTTAACTGATTTTTTTTTAAAAGATCAATATTCATCTCACCGTCCCGACCGGGCAGCACCGCGATTTCCGGTATTTCGCTGCGGTCCGGTATTCCGGGGAGCATTGCCGGACTGCTGATTGCGCTGCATCTGCATCATCATGCGCATCATCATCTGCTGGGTCTGGATCTGCGCCTGCTGAAGCTGCTGATTGACATTCAGCCGGCGCGGTCTGGAGGAGGAACCGGCCGCCGCACTCCGCGAGGGCGGAAGCAGTTCCAGTTCGAGGCGGTCGGAACCGCGGGTGAATACCGCACGATCCCGACTGACTTCGGCAAGCATGTAACCGTTGGAAATCGTTTCACCGACCCGGACATACTGTTTGAGTGCGCCACTGGAGGTGTTCGGCATACCGATCCCGGCGCTGAAACGTTGCCGGAACAACGACGAACGACCCACTGGCGCAGCCGCATTGTCGTTACCCTGCGGCCCGGCTGGACGCATCATCTGCATGAAGGGATTCACCTGGCGGGTAATCGTGCGTTGACGTACCACCGCCCCTTTGATATCGCCGATGGTAAAGGTGCCGACCAGCAGCATCTCCACCCGACCGCCATGCAGAGTCGCAGCGTCGGGCAGCCGCGATGAATTGAAGATATCCGCGGAAACAATTCGTTCAGCCATCGTTCGTTCCTCATCCTCCGCCACCTCGGTCACCACAGGTTTGGCGGCGACGGCACGCCGGTCCCCGGCAACCGCCCGCACCGGTTCGACCGCCTTGGAATCGCGGAAATACTCCACCACCGAATAACCGAGCACAACAGCGAGAACCACATTAAAACATATCAACAATAATTTCATGGCATCCCCTCAAACATTGGTGGCGGCGGCGCAGCCTCTCCATTCGGCGGAGTTCCGGCAGCCGGCGCGGTTTCCGCAGTGGCGATCTTCCTGTGTTCGGCGGCGGCCGCCGACTCCGGATCGCGGGGCGTGAACTTGATATCGGAGGGAATCTTGCCGTCATAACCGACCACCCGTACCGCGCCGTTGATGTTGACCCGGGTCTCCGTTTCAACGTCGATCCCGTTGACGGAGGCGGCGAGATTCAGCGAAGTATTGGCATTGCGGCGCGAACCGGGATCCGGACGGATGTCAAGCCGCCGCCAGCAAACCCGCGGCCGGAGTTTCTCGACCTCCTCCAGAAAGCGGATCATCCCCTCGTAGGTGCCGCTGAGAGAGACATCAAGTTCAGCCAGATAAAATTCCGAATTTACCCGCGACACCTTGACCGCACCGAGGTTGTTGAACACCGCCTCCGCAGCCTGCGCGGCAATATTGAGCTGGTTGCGCAATCCCGATTCCACCATGCCGTCGCGCGCCTCGATCCAGGCGCTGCGAACCATTTTCCGATACTGATCACGGATCTTGTCAGCGTCGGCGCGTTCGGCGACCGCCTTTTCATAAGCGGGCGACAGCCGGGCGATCTCCTGCTTGACGGCGGCGATCCGGGAACGCCCGGGCATCAGAGTGCTGATATCGCTGAAAAAGTAGAAGAAGAGAAATATCCAGCTGCATGCCAGAAGCACGAGGCTGAAAATCAACCTCCCTTTCGGAGTGGCGAGCATCTGCTTGATGTCGATTTTCATTTTCCACCCTTCTCGCTGCCGCCATCCGACAATCGAATCAACTTCACCGTGCTCGAAACCACCGAACTACCGCCCCCCTGCCGCTGTTGAAGCTGGTCAATTTTCCAATTTTTCAGCCGTCCGAGATATTCGGCTGGATCACCGCTCTCCGCAGTACCGAGCAACAGCAGTTCAATGCCGCTTTCACTCCAGCGTGCCGAAGCGGTCAGCACATCTTCCGGAATCGCCGCGGAAATCTCCGCAAGGGAGGCCACCGCTTCATATTCTCCCGGATTGATGGAAACCACCCGGCTCTGTTCGCGCAACTCCTTGGATTGACGGCGCAGCTGGTCGCGGATCTGGCTGGTTTCCCGCTTGATACGGTTACGTTCGGAGACAGCGGCGCGGTAATCCTGATAGTCCCGCCGCCAGTCATCAACCCGCCCCAGCAGCTGAACCGCGCCGATCAACAGCAGCAATACCACCGCCACCACCAGTTGTCGCCGGTAGCGCACCGGACGCAATCGGTCGGGAACTACCCGCAAACCGATGCGACGGAAGTGAAAATCTTCGGAGATCAACATCCGTGCGGTGAGCAATTCGGCCAGATGTTCGCTCATCCGGAAGTCCGGATGATCTGGGAGCTCCAGACAACGGGCGAAGATTTCCCCCCACTCCCGGCTGCTCTGTTCAAGTTCTTCGGAAGCACCTGCCACCGGATGCCATTCGCCGCGGTGAAAGTAAAAGTCAGGTTCGATCTCCGGCAGGGCAACCGCCGGCTCGTCCCGGTTGACGCCGATCAGCGGGAAACAGAACTCGTCCGGCCGACAGTTGGAGAGGCTGACCAGTTCCGAAAACTTGTCCAGCGCGGAGGCGTCAAACGCATAGACATTGACCCGGACATCACCATTCTCATCGGGCGGGAAGGTGAAAAACTGCAACCGTGGCGAGGGTGGCGGCTGCGGCAGATAACGTGACAATTCAAATTCCAGAGCGCTGCGCCGGTCTTTCTCCGGGAGTCCGACCGAATTGGCGGTAAAGAAGATCCCGCCTTTGAGTGCTCCGGAAACCACCAGCGGCGTGCCCTTCCAGCAACCAACGCTGCGCAGCACATTCCGCCAGGCGGTACCGGGATCGTCGTTGATTACATTCTCCGAAGCGAACCGTTCCAGCTTCCACCCGGCCCGGCGATGCCGGAATGAACACCCGGACACCCGTCCGGGCGAGAACGCTATCACCACGAAGTTATGTTTTGAGAAAATCGGCATCGCCTGACCGTCGGTTTAATCTGGTTGTAAGTTTCTCCGGAGAACAACTCTTATTTGGCCACAGCCTCTTCTTTGCTGCGCGCTTCGAGGTCACGCAACATTTCATTGGCTTTTTTGGGATCGCTTTTGCGCAGCTCGGCGATCTGCTTCATCTCTTCGGGATACTGCCGTTGCAGTTCGCGCAGCCGCGCCATCGGATTCTCCCGCATCTGCGGCGGCGCGGCGGCACTTTTCTCTGCGGCGTCCCGGCCTCCGAACCGCCTTCTCATACCGGACGGCATCAGCGAAATCCCCGCCTTTTCGGCGATTTCGTTAATTTTCCGCATCGCGGCGCGGGGATCATCTCCGGCAAGTTTCACCGCTTCGGCACACCCGGCCTGATCGGCGGCCTCAAGCTTGCGCAGCAACAATTCCGGCGTATCGGGAAGCGTTACCTTCGCCTTGCCGGCCAGTTCGGTCAGTTTGGCATCGGCGGCGGTACGCTCTGCGGCGATGGCGGCATACTCCTCGGGGAACTTGGACTGGATCACGCTGATCGCCTGCATCCACGCCAGCGGCCCGAAATTCATCATCATCCCACTGCGATCACCACCCGGCGAGCCCCCCCGCCTTCCCGAAAATTCGCCGCGACCTCCCGGCATGGGACGGCGTCCCTCTTCGGAAGTGCGCGGCAACCGGATATCGGATTTACGGGCGAGTTCACTCATCTTCTCCATCGCGGCGGCCAGGTCGGTGGCGGCGAGTTTTTCGATCTCGGCGAACTCAGTCGAATTTTTCGCCTTGAGCTGTGCCTGAGCCTTGGCAAATTCGCTGGTTTCAGCGGCGCTGACGCCGATCACGGCGGAGCAAAACACAGCTGCGGAAATCAACCAATATTTTTTCATGATCCGATTCCTTTCCGGGTTGAAACCTTCCCGCCGAACCTCGCGCTCATCTTCCTTGCGCTCGCACAGTTCAACCGGTGATTTGTGACTGATCATGACCCGGTCACGACCAATTAACGCCCCGGTTGAAAAAATATTTCTCGAACAAAAAAAATTCTTGAAAAAAAAGCCATCCCGGTATACTTTAAAGCCGTTTTCCCGACTTTCCGAATCCATAACGGAGGGACCATCCGGTTGTTGCGGCACGATATTGGAGAATATAACATGAATTCGCAAAAAATCAAAATCCGCATGCACGAAGGCTGCGAAGATCTTTTTCCCGTCAAAGCGCATCAGGACGACGCCGCGTATGATCTGCGTTCGCGCGGCGATCTGGAGTTGACTCCG
>CAKUKT010000034.1 GCA_934663655.1 uncultured Victivallaceae bacterium | reverse complement strand
GTCGCCGGATGGTCCGGCGTGAATTGTGATTGATTAAATAGTTCAGCGCTATTTTCGGCGGTCGAGGGCTTTTTTGCCGATGTCCCGCCGGAAGAACGATCCGTCGCAGCTGATCTTCTCCACCCCCCGGTAAGCGTTGGCAATCGCCTCGGCGATGTCGGTTCCGAGCGCGGAAACCCCGAGCATCCGGCCGCCGGCGCTGACGATCCCGCCGTCCTCGCCTCTCGCGGTTCCGGCATGGAAGACCACCGCTCCCGTCGCCGCCGCCTCCTCGAGACCGTGGATCGGCACCCCTTTCCGGTAGGAACCGGGATAACCGCCGGCAGCGATCACCACCGAAACCGCGGCCTCCGGGCGCCAGGAGATCTTCTGCGGATCCAGCCGCCCGGCAGCGGTGTCGGCCAGCACTTCGGCAAAGTTGCCGACAAAACGGCGCAGCACCGGCTGAACTTCCGGGTCGCCGAAGCGGACATTGAACTCCAGAACTTTCGGCTCCCCACGGTCAATCATCAACCCGAAAAAGATCACCCCGCGGAAATCAAGTTTCTCCTGCTGAATCCCGTCGAGAAACGGACGGATGATCTCCCGATCGATTCGTTCGGCGACTTCGCCGGTCACCACCGGCGCGGGCGAATAGGCGCCCATGCCGCCGGTATTCGGTCCGCGGTCGCCGTCGTAGGCGCGCTTGTGATCCTGCGCCGACGCCAGCGGTACAATCCGGACGCCGTCAACCAGTGCCAGCACCGTCGCCTCCTCGCCCTCGAGGCGTTCCTCGATCAGCACCCGGCTGCCCGCCTCTCCGAAGACCCCGCCGAAACACTCCCGGACAAACTTTATCGCCTCTTCCGGAGTTTCCGCCACCAGCACTCCCTTGCCGGCGGCAAGGCCGTCGGCCTTGACCACCACGCCGCGCCCGGCGGCAAATTCCGCTTTCACATATTCCGCCGCCGCCGCCGCGTCAGTGAAGGTCGCCGCCCGCGCAGTCGGAATCTGATATTTGCGCATGAACTCCTTGGCGAACTCCTTACTGCCTTCCAGTTTCGCCGCCGCTCCCGACGGTCCGAAAAAAGCAAGCCCCCGCGAACGGAAAACATCCCCGAGGCCGAGACACAACGGCGCCTCCGGTCCGGCAACAGTGAGATCTATTCTCTCCTTTTCCGCAAAATCGGCGAGCTTTTCCAGCTCTTCAACCTTGATCGGTACGCATTCCGCGTCAGCGGCAATGCCGGCATTGCCGGGCGCACAGAAGATTTTTTCCACTCCGGGACTCTGTTTGAGTCTCCAGACCAGCGCGTGTTCGCGCCCTCCGGAACCGACCACCAATATTCGCATCGTTCATACCTTCTCTGGGTTTCAGCCGTAATCCGGCCGCCTTTATTTCAACACTACTCTGCCTTCGTAGGAGAGATTGAAGTTGCTGCGCTCATCACCGAACCGCCACGCGTCAAGTATCGCACTCTGCAGCGCGCTCAGCATGAAATTTACCCCCCGGTTACTGGTCGGCAGCGTCACGGTGAGCTGCCTGCTGTCGCGGTAACGCATGGTGAAAAGCAGTTTTTCCTTGTCCGCCACCGAAATCCAGCTGATCCGGATCTGCGGAAATCCCCGGACTGTCGCCATTATCAGCTCCATTGCCGGAGCAAGGCGGTCAAGTTTCGCGCCGAGGCGCACCTCCGCGGGAGGGATTCCCGAGATCACCGGCAGCCGGAGATTTTCCGCCGCAAGCGATTCCGTCCGGGGAATTACGATATTGTTCTCATCGACGACCCACGGCGAATTGGGGTTGCCGATGGCCGCCCGGGGAATCCGCTCGATCAGTCGCAGTTCGATGGTGTCCGGCAGCACCGGTACGACTTCCGCGCTCTCGATGCTCGGAATGGTGGCCAGACGTTCGCGCAGTTTCCGGTAGTCGAGCGCAAAGAGGTTGGTTCCCGGCGCCAGCCCGATCCGCTGCGCCAGCACGTTCTCACGCCCCCGCCAGAAACGGCCCCGCTCAACCGAAACATGCTTGAGCATGAAGCGGTCGTTGCCGGCAAAAAACACCCGCTTCGCACCGAGTACAATTGCCAGCAGCAACGCCAGCGGCAGCAACAACAACAGCAGCGCCAGCAGCGCCTTCCAGAGCCGGGTGCGCCCGGTCGTCGGCTGTCGCGGCGGAGAATTTTTCTTTATCGGAATTTTTTCTGTGGATTTGGCCATAAATTATAATATAATGGTCTTCTCCGCTTTTTTCCAACCCGGAAACACCTCGACGGAACAGGTTTTTCCGCCGCCGGCCGCACCGCTCACCTCTCAACGGGATTCGAGCTTCTCCATCGCGATATGGCAGCTGAGCCGGAAGCACCATTTCAACGCCTCGGCCAGCAGCAGCAGCGGATCGGCTCCGCATCCGGAACCTCCGCCATTGTGAAACCATTCCCAGAAACGCCGGGCGCATTCGGTTGGAAAATTCAACTGCTTGAAGTAACCGGTCAACACCTCGTCGGCGTAAAACGGGGTCTTGCCGTCGAACAGACCGAGCATTTCGATTTCAAATTCCCGGTGGTTCAGGCAGGAACAGACCGCTTCCGCCGCCCGCGCGAAAACAAAGGTGAACATACTGCTCACCGTGTCGGAATCCAATTCGGTCGATCCGCGTTCCCTGATCGCGGCGAGTATTTTGACAATCAGAGCTTTTTCCGATTCGGCCAGCTCCGGGGCCACGATAATCGGCCCATCGATGAATCCCGCCTTCCGGGCGGTCTCAATCACCGTGCCCGCCGCCAGCTGGGAGGCCACCGAACGGGTGAAAATCCGCTCCTCGGGCTCACTCATCTTTCAATCCCCAGAGAATTGGCCATGATCCACTCCACCACCGGCGTCGAATCCGGCAGGCCGTGCGGGTGATGTTCACCCGCCTGCCGGAACACCCGGATGTTGCCGCCGAGTTCACGATAGCGCTTCTCCACCACATCGGTGTTTTCCGCAATCGGCACGGTCGTATCACCGGTGGCGGCCACATGCACCACCGGGATCCCCGCCCGCGCCAGTTTTTCGAGCTGATCAACCGGATTGCCCCGCCATGCGACCGCCTCGGCGTCCGAACTGAAATGGTAGGTGTCGAGCACCCGCTGCCAGAGGGCGGGATCCTTTCCCCTCGGCCAGCTCCGGAAGTCGCACACCGGGTTGTCGCCATACAGACAGCCGATCCGGTCGGGATGACGCAGCGCCCAGTTGTAGATGTAGAGCGCCCCCCGGCTCTGCCCGAACATCACCGGACGCGGCGAAAAACCTTTCCCCACCATCATTTCGTAGAATGGTTCCCAGTGATCGAGCGACTTCGGGTCTCCGACCAGATTGCCCGCCACGCCGATGAAGCCCAGCGTGAAACCCCGGTCGAGCATCCGCAGTTGAAACTCCTCGAAAGCTTCAAAATATTCGCCCTTCCACACCCACTGCCCGGAAAGCGGCTGACGTGGTTCCACCACCCGGGCGGCGGCGCCGCCGCAGTCGAACTGATACATTCTGAAACCGTGGTAGTCGCTGACGGTTTCCTGTTCGGCATATTTGCCCATGATCTACTCCTGCTATTGTGCTGCCCCGGATCCCCCCGGAGCGTTTCTTCCGTCCACCTCCGCCGACGGCATGAAAATACAGAACGCAGCCCCCCGGCCGGGCGCGGTGTCCAGCTGAATCCAACCGTGATGGTTGGTGATGGTGCCGTAAACCATTGCCAGCCCCATCCCGGTGCCGATGCCTACCGGCTTGGTGGTGAAAAAGGGTTCAAATATCCGCTGCTTCGTGGCGTCGTTCATCCCGCAGCCGTTGTCCCGCACCATGATGTAGATGTAATCACCGATCCGCGCTTCGTTTCCCGGAGGCGGCGCGAACTCCAGCGGCGCCCCGGCGGCAGGTCCGACCGCGAGTTCCAGCAACCGTTCGTTATGATTGTCAGCCATCGCGTCAACCGCGTTGAGCAGCAGGTTCACCACCACCTGCCGGAGTTGCACCGCGTCCGCTTTGACCACCCAGCTCCCCGGCGAGGCCGTAACCCGCAGCGTTATATCGCGCATTTTGCGCGGCCCGAGCAGCGCCAGACAATCGTCGAAAAGCTGCCGGATATCCACATCCACGACCATGTATTTACCTTTGCGCGCAAAACCAAGCAGCTGATTGGTCAACAATCCGGCCTTTTCGGCGATTCCGGCGATCTTCTCCAGATGGTGGGTGACCTCCTCGGGATTGTCGTTGTCGATCATCATTGCCACATCAACGTGACCGATGATCGCGTGAATGTAGTTGTTGAAATCGTGAGCTACGCCGCCTGCCAGCATGCCGAGGGATTCCAGCCGCTGGGAATGGATGAGCTGTTCGGACAACGCCTCCTTCTCCGCGGCCAGACGCAGCTCCTCGGTGATGTCCCGCGCGATCATCACCAGCAGCTGGCGTCCGCGCAACCGGATCGGCGAGAGCGAAACCGACAATGCCAGTTCCGATCCGCTTCCCTCGTCCACCCGGCACCGGAAGCTGACCGGAGAATCCGGCGGCGGTTGAAAAGCGAATTTCTCCGGATCAAAAACCCGGAGCCGTGGATACAGCGGCCGACCGATCAATGATTTACGCCCGGCCAGTTTCCCGGCCGCGATATTGGCGTCAATCACCTTGCCGTTGGTGTCGAGCATCAATATCATTTCACCGGCATTCTCGAGCACCACCCGGTAGCGATCCTCCCATTCCCGGAGATTTGCCTCCAGTTCCTTGGTGTGGCGGTAGCTGCCGAAAAAGGCGAAAAATATCTCCAGCGGACTCTCCTCCCCACTGCGTACATCGTGTTCCAGGCGCGCCAGATAGATCCACAACAGCAGCGTCAGCCAGAAGTTGGCTGCCAGACCGGCGATCACATCGCCATTGATGATCCGGGAAAAACTCCAGCGGGTGCCGCTTAACAACAGCCCCATGGCCAGCATCAGCGCCTGCGCCGTAAGCAGACTGCCGAGAATATTCAGCCAGCGCGGCAGTCGCAGATTGGTCATCTTGGTGTAGATCATCGGTGCGACGAAAAGACAGAGCAACTGATACATCGAGGTTCGGCCGAGCGAAATCCGACTGGCGCTCAACAACTGGTCGAAAGTACCGCCGGAAATCCCGGTGGAGATGGAAAATCCCAGCCAGCTGCATTCCAGTCTGGTCACCTCGCCGATATAAAGGAAAAAGCCATATAGGGCGGTCATCGCGATGATCAGATGCTGTGCCGGCAGCGTGCCGCCGGTGATGTAGACCATCAGATAGGCGGCCAGCAGCGGCAGATAGCAGATCACTTCCCCCACCGAAAAGTCGATGGTGCCGAACATCACCGCCCGAATGTCCGCCGCCGTTACGAAACGGGCGAAAATCACCATGAAACCGAACGCAAGATAAAACGGCGCCTGACCGATCGAACGACGTTGATTGAAAAGCAGCGCCAACGTCGTGAAGATGAAGGTCATCTCCAGAAATACCAGCAGCAGGGAAAATATATTATCCGGCATCGACTCCAGGCCCGTTAGTTGATTTGATTACGGCGTAAGGCGGGCAATGCGATAAATTATCATTTCGGCGGCGACTTTTCAAGCGTGACGCTGACGTTGTGATGTTTTTTCTCCCGCTCAGCCAGTGCCAGCTGGATCGCGTTCCAGGTGTTGTGCCAGGCAACGTAGAATGCCGGACCGAGCGCCACCAGCGGATTCATCGCGTATTGAAATGCGAGGAAAAGCGTGAGCGAAGTGTTTTTCTGGCCCAGCGACTGACTGGCCTCAAGCCGGAACCCCGGTTTGTCGAGAAAGCGGCCGATGAAGAAGTTCAGGGCGCAGATCAGCAGTGACATCAACGCGATGATGACGAAGGTGGAAGTCGATATTTCCGCGCTCCGGGAACGTACGTAGGCCGACGCATTGGCGATGATCAGAAAGACGTTGATGATCCAGATCACAAAGGATACTCTTACCATCACTGCTGCCGAAGGCAGTTTTTCCTTCAGCAGCGCCGCAACAATCCGGGCCGCCACCAGCGGACCGCAGACCAGCAGCAACACACTGCGCACGACGCTGAAAAACAATGACGGCGCATCCGAACCGGAGACCAGCGGGATCAGCAGCGGCAGCAGCAGCGCGACTCCGAAATTGGTGATTACAAAACTGCCGATCGCATAATCTCCGCGCCCTCCCAGCAGGGTCACCACCACCGGAGTGGCCGTCGCCGTCGGCGCCACCCCGAGGTAAAATGCGGTTTCGGCAAGCATCTGATCCTGGGTCATCAGCATGATACCCCAGGCGCCGAGCGCAATCAGAATGTTGACCGCGAAAATCCGGAGGTGGGCCGGACGGAACGAACGGAATGATATCTTCATGCGCAGCATTGCCAGAAACATCATTACCACGATCAACCACGGAATCAGAAAATTGAACGCCTCTGCCCAGGGACAGAAGAAGCCGATGACCATCGCTGCGAACATCGCCAGAGTTTTCATGATTCCGCCAGCCCCGCAGTTACCGCTTCCAGAATGCCGGGAAAGACCCGGAATCCGGCCGCCTCCACTTCCGCCCGTGAGTTTTCGCCGTAACCGGTCTCAACCAGAAATGATTCCCGGCAGCCGGCGTTCACCCCCGCCTGCAGGTCACCGGAACGGTCGCCGATCATGAACGAACCGCCGAGGTCAATCGCGTGTTCGCGGGCTGCCGTGAGCAGCATGCCCGGCGCCGGTTTTCGGCACGTGCACGGAGAACCGAATTTCGCGTGGTGAGGACATATATAGATCGAATCAGGAACGGCGTCGGCTCCGTGCTCGCTCAAAAGTTCATTCATCCGCCGGTGGACCGCTTCGACGTCGGAGAGCTGAAAATATCCCCGCGCCACCCCCGACTGGTTGGTGACCACCACCGCGATGAAACCGGCGGCATGAAGTTTCCGGATTGCTTCGGCAGCGCCGGGAAGCAGTTTTACCCGGGCAGGGTCGCTGAGATAATCAGCCTCTTCAATAATCACTCCGTCCCGGTCGAGAAAAAAAGCGCGAACCATCGATCCCTCCGCCGCAATCCGGCGATTCATCTGGCAATATGAGTAAAGAAATATATCACCTGAACAGCTTTTTTTCAATTCATTTTTCCCGAAGGCGGGCTCTCACCACTTCCAGGTTGCCGAGGATATTGGCATCATCGGGCGCCGATTCGAGCGCCTTGAGATAGTGTTGCTCCGCTTCCCGCCAGCGCTGTTCGAGCTGGCAGACCACGCCCATGTAGAAATGATACCGGACCATGTCTCCATCCTCCTCCCCGATAAGAGCGAGTTCCCGGTTGAGAATCGCCGCCAGCTCCAGGTCGCGGCGCACGAGCGCCACCTCGGCCATTTTGGCCAGCAGCATCGGCGTGAACTGCCGCGAATAGACCGGCAGATATCGCCGCCGGGGAGAATCGATTATCGCGTAAAGCCGGTCATATCCGGCTTCGGGATTGTCACTCTGAAGCAGCAGCAGACCGGTGAGCAGCTCCCGGTAGGTTTCGATGGCCTCCCGGGTCTCCGGGGTGTAATGGGAACGGATCGGCAGTTTGGAATCAAGCAGTTCCCGGCAGCCGTCCAGATTTCCGTAACTCCAGCAGCGCAAACCGTAGGTCATTGCCACCAGATAGTTCGGGGTTTTGGGTTCCATCGCCGCCATTTCAAAGGTTTCCCGGCTCCTCCAGGTGTCAAGGTAGAACACCGACATGGTGGTCAGTGTCACCAGATAGATCAGCGCCGCCGGGTTGATGATACGGCGCAGCGTGGGCTGACGCCGCAGCACATCGCCGAGCACCGCCGCCGTCGCCAGCCAGATGAATATCGACGGCAGATAACTGTAGCGGTCGGCAAAATCGGTATTGCCGAGGCGGGTGAGCCCGACCATCGGCAGCACTGTCAGGGTGAAACCTGCCGCCGTGGCGAGGATCAGTTTGACCATCCGGAACTCCCGCCGCCGCCAGTAGATGACCACTACCCCGACCGCCAGGACAACGGCGATCAGTCCGGGCACCAGCGAGAACTCCTCCGGATCGTAAAAGGGATAGATCGGAGTGAGATTGAGCGGGAGAAAGGTTTTCAGAAAATAGGCGGTGTAGTTCCAGACGATGATGCGCACTCTGAACAATATGTCCGTAGTAGCGGCGATGTTGTTGCCGATGGAGGAGATCTGCCCCGGGTATATTGCCATGTAGAGCGCGGAAATAATGAAGAGCGGCAGCGTCAGGCGCAATATTTCACGAAAAGCTGGGCGTTTCCGGAATACGAATATGAATATGGCACAGATCACCGGAAACATGATCGCCATCGGTTTGCCCAGCAATGACAGGATCAGGCAGATTCCCGCCGCCGGACTGAACCGGTCACGTTTCAGCGCCCGGATGAAGAACCACACTCCCCAGACCGCAAAGCAGAAGGCCAGCACATCTTTGCGTTCGGAAACCCACACCACCGACTCCAGCCGCTGCGGATGGAGCGAAAAGAGCAGCGCAAAAAACAACGCCGCCGGTTTGCGGATGCCGAACTCAAGCAGAAGCAGATAAAACCCCAATGCTCCCGCGGTATGCCAGAAGACATTCACCAGGTGCAGGCCGAAGAGAAAGTTCTCCTCTCCCCACAACCAGCGGTCGAGCATGTAGGAGTGCATCTGCAGCGGCGTATGGAGCTGCAGGATCGGCGTGACGTACCAATAAAGGAAATTGTCCCATGTCATCTCCAGAAAGTGGTTTTCAGTGATGTAAAGCCTGTCGTCAAACCACTCCGCCGGGAAGTTCAGCGCGGGTCCGAACAGCAATGCCGATCCCGACACGAGAAGAACCGCCGCCACGATAAAATGATGGCGGACGAAAAATTTCAGAACAGCGGAAATCTTCATTATATTTACGGATCCGGGACGTTTTCCCGTTAATATAAGTGATTTTCCCGCTTTTATCAAGTGGCGGTTTTTAGAGTTGCGGCGGCTGCCAGTTCTCGCGGAGTTCTCCGCCGTCGTAGGCGCAGCTCACCACGAAGAGCGTACCCGCGGTGCTTTTTTCCGGAGGGATATTCACCGTGAGCAGAGTTTTCCCGTCCTGCCGGAGCACACTGTAACCATCCGCCGGATCCTCGCGGAGCGCCCGGCCGTTGAGCCGGACGTCGAGGATTTTCGCCCGCGGATACTGGATATGACAGCGCAGACGCAGACCGCCGGCGATTGGAGTGACGGTTTCGATACGGTCGGGAAAATCGATCCAGAACATATTTTCGGGTCCGAGTTTCATGAATTGTTCGAGCGCTGGAGCGTCCATGCCGGGAGCGGCGAGCAGGTTGGGCAGCACCTGTTCACGCCGCATGAGGATGTTCGGTTTCGCGCTGCCGACAAGTTGTTTGACGCCATCGCCGCCGACCGCGCAGAAGAAAAATTCCCGGCCGGAATACAACGCATAGGCGTTGCCGAGCACCAGCTGCGGCTGTTTTTTCCAGAGTTCGATGCGGCTTGCGCGCCGGTCGCCCGGAGTAGTTCCGTAGGCCATCACCGATATTCCGCTGGTATTGGCTTTGAGCACATCGACCGGATAACCTTCTGGAAAATCGGAGTTGTTCCCGGTTCCGATCGCCAGCAGACCCTTCATCCGGGCGAGCGCACTCTCCTCCCAGGCGATCTCCATCACCAGCGGCAGCGTGTGGTACCGGAAATATCCGCAGAGGCCGCTGTAAATCTGGGGCGTCGCCACATTCATCTGTTCCTTGACCGACGCGAACTCCGCCGTGCCTCCGGTGAGGCGCTGGGGGGGCGCTTCAAAATCAATATAGCCGAAGCCGGCCTCGATTCCCCGGCGTTCCATCGCTTCCACCAACCGGTGATCCCAGCTGTTGAGGGCGCTGTTGGAACCGGCTCGGCCGGTACTCTCCACCATGATACGGCCGGAATAAACTGGTTCGGTACCATGAAGATCAAGATGGATTTCCGGGTGATAACGGTCGATCAATTCCGCAAACGCCGCGAGTTCCGGCACCTGTTCCGGATTTTTCAGCGTCATCTCCGGCAGCTGCCAGAGCGCGCCGCGATTGCCGGTGTAGAGATTGACGCCGGCGGGATGGGGTTTGTTGAAAAAGAACCCTTCCGGATTCATCACCGGCACAATCAGCAGCAGATGCTTTTTCAGTATCCCGGCCGCCTCCTGATCGTCGCTGGCGAGAAATTCGATCAGCCGGAAGGTGCTGGTGGGACCGGTTTTTTCGGTACCGCCGTCAAAGCTGGTGATCAACACTACATATTTTTCATCGTCCGATACCGAGGCGTCGGTCGCGCGGACGAGAAACAGCGGATTACCGGCGTTATTTTCGGTAAGTCGTTCGACCTTCAGGTGCGGAGACCGTTTTTCATAATCGCGCAGCAGCGGTTCAAACTACTCCGGTTTCAACCGGGGATGGTGGCGGATATCCCGCCAGTCGGAATAGTTTTCCAGTTCCGGAGGCCGGTTGTCTCCGGGTTTTTTCCACGGCTTCGGCTGCTCGGCGAGATTTCATCTCATCGAGCAGCTGCCGGCGCGCGGCGGGGTGGATGAGATCGACGACGCCTTCCTGGTGCCTGGTTCCGTCACGGTTGGCGACCAGATATTCCGGGTGGCCTTGAAAAAGCGGCTCTGCCAGGGGTAGGGGGCGCCGCCGTAGGTTGAGGTGGGCGGCATGCCCTGATCGAAAATCGTCCGGTAGGCGAGAATTTTCATCCCGTTCCGGTGAGCCTCGGCGATCGCGGTGGCGGCGGGATCAAATTCAGAGGTTATCCGGCGCCACAAATTGAGATGATAAAAGTTCGCGTCGGCGAAATCGGCATATTTCATCAACCATTCGGCGTCGATGCGCCAGAGCACGGTGTCGGCGCCGAGTTCATCTCGCCAGAATTTCATCATCCGGGCGATTTTTTCCGGGGTGTCAAGTTTGCCGTCGCCGCGGCCGACGACCAGTTCGTCCGGCCAGCTCACGTAGATGATCGGTGGTTTTTCGACCTGGGTCGCGTTGCCGAGGAGCGTGAACGCGACGGCGCAGATGGCGGTGAGAAACGGGTGTCCTGACATTCTACCATGCTCCGGTCGAACTGTTTTTGCGCACCTTCCAGTCGGTGAGATTGTATTTCGCGTTCTGCACGTGGCCGTCACCCCAGACATAGTTGCGGTTGTCGGTGCCGTTGTGGAGCGGTCGCGCCAGATCGGTGGGCACGGTTATGTACCAGCAGCCGGAATTGGTCAGATTTTCGATGCCGTCATAATCCTTGCAGTAGGCTGATTCGGCCGATTCGCCGAGCAGAATGGTTTCGGAGGCCCGGGGCAGCTGGACAAATTTGCGCATGGTTCCGGGCAGATAGGCCGGGTAACGTCCGGAGCTGGTGTTCACCGAAAGCATCGCGTTGCTGCGGTAACTCACCGGGGTTTTGTAGACGCTCTGACGGGGCAGTTGATCGCCGGGACATTTGTAGACGGTACAGGCCGGCAGATAGCGTTCCTTGTTGAATAACGGCGCCCAGAAAAGCTGTGTGGCGCTCGCGGTGTACCCGGGGGCAATATAGTCGCTGCTGTCGTAACTATACTGCATGAAGGCGAGGCCGATCTCCTTGAGATTGCTGACGCAGGCAGCGGCGCGGGCGCGATCGCGCGCTTTGGAGAGCGCGGGCATCAGCATTGCCGCTAGGATTGCGATGATCGCGATCACGACGAGCAGTTCGATCAGCGTGGTTGCCGCTACGGAACGGGGGCGCGGCAACCACCCCCGGAACGGGATGGCGGTCGGCAACAAGTCCGGGGAGATGAAGGCGGGAGAAAACTTTCATTTTTTACGGCTCCTCTCGAAAATTCGGTTTCAGTTCCGGTTCAGGGATTGTTCAGAGCTGGAGTGTCGCTGTTCCCGGCTGATTCAACCCCGTTTTCTCCGGGGCCCGGGATCGGATAGGGGATGACCATTTCGTAAAAGTCGAGCGCGCCGATGATATGGGCGTGGATCAGCTCCTTGGCTACCTGTTCCCAGCGCAGGTAGAGTGAAAAGATGATGGCGCGGTGCTGTTCGATGGTGAGTTCGGCGCTCCAGGAGATTTTTTCCCGGCGCAGATCGCTGGAAGGTTTGTCGTAGATCATATTGCCGCGGCTCTGTAGGCTCCAGCGCTGGTAGAGTTCGGTGAGTTCGTTCATTCCGGAGGCGTGGACGATGGCGCTGTGAAAGCGGGTGTCGAGGTGGTTGTTGGCGATCAGAAAATCGACGGGAGCGATTTCGTTGCGGCGGAATTTCTCCAGCAGTTCAGTGGCTTCGGCGACGATGGCGCGCAGAGCGGCGTGGAGTTCCGGGGTGAATTTGTTGATGACTACCCGGACGGCGGCGGATTCGACGCTGGCGCGCAGCAGGCAGAGTTCGCGGATTTTTTCGATGGTGAAGGTTTTGAGAGTGCATCCCTTGTAGGGGGTATTTTCGACCCATCCTTCGCGTTCGAGTCGGCGCAGGGCTTCGCGCACCGGGGTGGCGCTGACCCCGAACTCTTCGGCGAGGCGTTCCTCCTTGAGTTGCGAACCGGGGAGAAAGTCGCCGCCGCGGATGCGGTCGAGCAGCCACTGGTAGGTTTTTTCCTGAAGGGTTCGGGGAGATTTCATTTCCGGAATTTTCCTTACGGTTGCACGATGACGGGTTGTTTCTGTAGCTGATTTCCGGGATAATTATACAACAAAAAGAGTTGAAAGTCAATAGCAAAAACGGAATAATCTATAGATTTTTGAATTTTTTTTGAAAATTACCCGTTTGTAGTCGGGATCGACAAGGGGAATAATCTAAATTTAACATTTTGGTTTAAAAAGAGTTATTTGTCTTTAGCGGCGGATTGGAACTGTTTGAATCATTCTATAGAAGACGGTGGGCATCCCCGCCTCCCCCCGAACCTGACGACAGATCTGATTGCGGTTAGGAAAATACATTTTTAGGAGAGAGTTGTCCATTGTTTTCAATTGCGGGCGGTGGTATATTCTCAGTCAGGGAGCGGGTTTGTCGCAACTCCGAACCGGCGGATTTCAAAAAAAACAAAGGAGGCGGCCATGGTTAAGCGGCTCGTGATTCTGCTGATACTATCCGGAATGGCGAGGTTCGCCGCGGCTCAGGAGCCGCCGGTGATCTCCACTACGATCGACTTTCTCGATTACGTATTTTACGACCGTTCCGGACCGGCGGAATATTACCCGCTCGAACAATATGAAAAACATCTGCGCGAAATTGCCGAATCCGGAATTTCCAAACTCTATCTCCGGGTCAACGTCTGTGGTCTCATGCTCTATGATTCGCCGACTTCCGGATGGTACGGCTCCCGCGACGGCGACCACCGTTCGGTGGACGCTTTCGGCCCCGAACGGCTCGAAAACACCCTCCATCGCTACGATCCTCTCACTGAAACCATCCGCATCGGGAAAAAATACGGGATGGAGGTGTGGGCGTGGGACAGCCTTTACGACGACGCCTGCATCGGTTTTGTGATCACCGATGTTGCGGCAACGGAGAAGTTCGGCCAGTATCCGCTGATGTCGAAGTTCCTGCGGGAGAACCCCGGTGCAATGGCG
>CAKUKT010000033.1 GCA_934663655.1 uncultured Victivallaceae bacterium | reverse complement strand
CCGCCGCACTCCGCGATGTCGACAAGCTCGACATTGTCGAACTTCTGCTCAATTATCTGTCCGCTCCCGAGGACCGGGCGGTTACCTTCAACCTCGACGAAACTCCGGAAATAACTCCGGCGATTGCCGAAGCAATGCGCTCCGGGGAGACGCCGCGCCACTCCGAAATGGTTCACGCCGTCGATTTCATCGCCGCTAAACTGCTGTGGGGACGGGATCTCGGGTTTGCTCACTCCGCACGGGAATTCATTCGCCGCCGCTACATGGAACGGCTGCTCTCCTATCTGCCGCGCACGCCGTTGATTATGGAGGTCTGCGAGCGGGAATGCCGCATTCTGGAACGCCGGGCCGCCCGGTGAGACGAGACAACGGCTCTTCAATCGACCTGGCGGATGCCGGCGGGAAAATTATTCTTCATCACCGGAAGTTTCCGAATCCGTCGCATCAGTGGTGCGCTCCGGAGGCATACCGGCGGTGATCCGGATCCCCGCCACCGGGGATTCAACTTTCAGCGAATCAAGATTGGTCTCGGCCTTCACGAAATAACGCCGTTCCGTGCCGGAGGCCACCACCATGCTGCCGACGAAGTCGAGGTCGCGGCTGACGGTGACCAGCTGTCCCGGCATCAGGGTCAGCGGATAGCGGGTGTCCGGATAGTGCAGCACGTGTGCCATCGGAATCCAGCGCTCCTCCACCGGTTCGGTTTCACCGACGCCCCAGATCTGGCAGTAAAGGATGATATTGTCGGTTTCGCAGGCGTACCATTCGGGGATTTCAACCTTTTCCGAACCGTTGTTGCGCAGCGAGAAGGTCAGGGTGGCGGGCTCGCCGGCGGGGAACTCCTGGTCGCCGACCAGTTCCAGTACGAGCGACGAACCATCTACCGGCGAATAGGATTCGCGCGGCCGCTCGCCGAAGGCGATCTGCTGTCTTTTTTCTTCGGTTACACAGCCGGTCAGCGACAGCACTACGAGGCACAGCGTTGCCGACAGGGTAAAAAACCTTTTTTTCATCTCTCAGGATCTCCATGTTGGGGTTGACTGCGGTTGAGTTCCGCGATTTCCCGGAACCAGTGGGCTTTTTCTTCGTCGTTTGACGCGTTCCGCAATTTTTCGAGCAGTTCAAGGTGGCGTTCCCGGCGGCGGATGCGGCGCAGTTCAGCGACCGAGTCGGTGACCGCCCGGGAGATGTCGGAATATTGCGGATGTTCAACCAGAGCCCGGCTCACTTCGGGGGAGGGGGTGTCGATCAGCATTTCCGCCAGCGCCGCCGGCAGATCGCTGTGTTCGTCGTTGATCGCGTAGGCGAGGGCGAGGTTAAGAGCCTTGAGTTCCGGGGTATCACCGGCCAGTTCATCGGGTTCCAGCAGTTCCGCGATCTGGCGCGCCGCCTCGGCGTAATTGATCGCCAGTTCCAGAAGCATGCGCAGCGGCGGAGAGAGGCGCGAAGCCGGTTCCGGTTTCGGCTGCGGGCGGTGGAACTCCTCCCGCCGCCGCTCATAACGGCGGGCTCCGGAGAGTTCGGCGTAAAGAGCCTCTTCGCTGACCCGGAGCATCGCCGCCGCCTGAGCGACGTACATCTCCAGTTCGACCTGGTTTTTCAACAGCTTCAGGTAGCCGGCGATCTGCGCGGCGGCGGCGCCGCGACCGACCGGCGAATTGAGGTCGAATTTTTCCGGAAGGGTTTCTCCGAGCACCTCCAACCAGGACACGGTATTGTTCAGCGCGTCGGCGAGGGCCGGAGCGCCGCCGGTGCGAAAGAGTTCGTCGGGATCCTTGCCGCCGGCGATCCGCAATACCTTGAGCTCCACCGAGAGCGGCAACAATATTTCCGCCGCCCGCAACACCGCCTTGGCTCCGGCGGCGTCAGCGTCGAATGCGAGAATGATCCGGTTGGTGTAACGCTTCAGTATCTTCGCCTGATCCTCGGTGAAGGCGGTGCCGAGCGGCGCCACTGCGCAGTCGAAGCCCGCCCGGTGAAAGGCGATGGCATCGAGCTGACCTTCGCAGAGTATTGCCAGATTTCGCCGGCTGATTCCGCTTCTTGCATGCGGCAGCGCATAGAGCAGCCGCCCTTTCTTGAATACCGGGGTTTCGGTGGTGTTGATATATTTGCGGCCGTCGGCAGGCTTCGCCTCCAGACTTCTGGCGCTGAAACCGACCGCCTTCCCGTATTCGTTTTCAATCGTGAAGATCAACCGGTTGCGGAAGTTGTCGTAGAGACGGCCGCTCTCCCGGTCGCGGCCGCAGACTCCGGCTTCGACCAGTTCGTCCGGGGAGAAGCCGAGCGAATCGGCGAATTGTCGTCCGGCGCCGTATTCCGGGGCGGCGCCGATCCGGAATTTCGCGGCAATTTCCGGGGGGATTCCGCGCTTCCGCAGGTAGAGTGCGGCCGGGGAGTTCGGGTGTTCAGTCAGCCAGCGGTGAAAGAAGTCGCTGTAACGGTCATTGATTTCAAACAGCCGTTCCCGCCGGGCGGCGTGTTCCCGCGCCGAACCGCCGCCGGCGTAGTCGCTGCTCTCCGGAATGACTATTCCCGCCCGGGAGGCGAGCATCCGGACCGCGTCCACGAAGTCCATTCCCTCGCGATCCATCAGAAAGCGGAATACATCACCGCCCTTGCCGCAGCCGAAACAGTGATACATCTGGCGCGAAGCATCGACGTGGAACGAGGGGGTCTTCTCCTGATGAAATGGACAAAGTCCCTTGTAGGTGTGGGAACCGGCACGTTTCAGCTGTACGGACGCGCCGATGATTTCGACGATGTCGCAGCGGGAACGCAGTTCCTCGATGATTTCCTGCGGAATGCCCCGGCCCATATTTGCGGTTGCCGATCCGTTTCAGCGGCCGTTCAGACGCTGACGGGCAAAATCGAGCGCCTTGGAAAATTTCGCTTTGCCGGCAGCGCGGCGGATGAACTCCTGATAGAACGCCCGGGATTTGTCACGCGTCGCCGCCTGACGGTCGAAGTCATACGCGACATTGAAAAGAATCGCCGGATTCCGGCGTTCCGGATCATTGCGAAACGCGGTGACAAAGCAGCTGCGGGCGCCGGAAAAATCTCCGCGCCGGAAACGGATCACTCCGAGCTGATTTAAGAGTTCCGGAGCGTTTTCAAACCCCGGAAAGCGGCGGAGTTGCTGGATATATCCTTCGGCCTGGGGGGCTTTGAGATCCATCGCCGCATTGATCAGGCAAATCCGGGCGTCAGTATTGTTCGGATCGAGGCGGCAGGCCTTGTGGAGCGCCACCAGCGCCGGTCCGGAACGTCCCGGGGTTTCCGAATAGAGTTTACCGACCAGGTATTGGGCGAGGAAGCTTTCCGGAGCGCGTTCAGCAGCTCTCCGGGCGGCGTCGAGTGCGGGATCGTGTTCTCCGAGACGGCTGCATACGATCGCGTGGAATATCAGCGCATCGGTGTTTTCCGGATCAAGTTCGAGCGCGCGCTGGGAGAATTTTCTGGCTCCGGACCAGTCGCCGGCGGCGGCCCGGCTGATCCCCTTGTCCATGGCTCCGGCGACGGAGCTTTCGCCGCAGCCGCTGCAAACGGTGGCGAACAATGCGGCCGCAAGCGTCAGCGTCAACAAATTTTTCATATTTTTGCTCCTCGTTTTCTGAGTTTGGCTGCAATTAGAGCGAACACATAGACAATGCCGGCCAGCACCACGATGACCGGTCCGGTCGGCAGATCCCAACTATAGCTGACCGCGATGCCGGAGAGAATGAACAACCAGCTCAGGATGGTGGCCAGCGTCATCATCGACCAGAGGTGACGGGTGAAACATCCGGCGGTGGCGCCGGGAAGCGTCAGCAGCGCGATCACCAGCATGATGCCGACGACGTTCATCAGCAGCACGATGGTCAAGGCGGTGATGGCCAGGAGGCCGAGATAAAAGACGTTTACCCGCACCCCCCGCAGCACCGCAAAGGTCGGGTCGAATGAAATCGACAGCAACGTCTGGTAAAACAGCAGTGTCGGAACCAGCACCAGAATGTCGAGTGAAACCGTCAACCAGACCTCCTGCGAGGAGAGCAGCAGAATATTGCCGAAAAGATAAGCCTGCCAGTCGACATATCCCGGGGTGCGGTTCAGAAAGAGCAGTCCGAGCGACATTCCGAGCGCCCAGACCACGCCGATGACGGTATCTTCGCGTTCCCGGGCGGTGATGCTGACGATGCCGACTGCGATGGCGGCGATCATCGCTCCGGCGACCGCGCCGACCATGGCTGAACACCAGCTCCAGAACAAGACCCGCTGGCAGAAGAGCGCAAGTCCGACACCGCCGAGCGCGGCATGGGCGCTGGCGCCGGCAAGGCTGGTGATTCTCCGGGTGACGACGAGGGTGCCGACCACGCCGAGTACCGGACCCATCAGCAGACCGACCCAGACCGCGTAACGCAGGAAGTTCAGATCCGAACAGCAGAGCGAATGGAAAAAGTCATTCATGGCTTCCGCCTTTCCCGCAGGTGCAGAAGCACGAGTGATTGTGTTTGATGAATTTCACGTCATGGTGGTAGACCGCGTTGGCGGTTTCGGCGGTGAATTTTCCCGCTTCATGGATCACCACCTGGCGGTTCACGCAGATCACCAGGTCGATCTCCCGGTTCACGAACCCGAGATCGTGGGAAACGGTCAGCACGGTCATCCGTTTGCGCAGTTCGTCGAGCGTGGAGTAGAACTGCTCCTCGGCGCCCGGATCGATGTTCGCGGTCGGTTCGTCGAGCAGCAGCAGTTCCGGAGCGCCGGCGAGCGCCCGGGCAATCAGCACGCGCTGCCGCTGGCCGCCGGAGAGTTCGGCGAAGGAGTGGTTGCCCAGGTGGGCGATCCCGAGTTCCGCCAGCGCGGCGTGGGCGGCGGCGCGGTCGGCGGCGCGGTAACGGCCGATGAGCCCCCGGCGCATCCGGCCCATCAGCACCACCTCCAGCGCGGTCACCGGAAACGCGGCGTCGAGCTGGTGATATTGCGGCATGTAACCGATCCGGGAACGCGCTTCCGCCGGCGGCAAACCGAACAGACGGATGGTCCCCCGTTCGGGTTCGAGCAGTCCGAGCAGCAGCTTGAGCAAAGTGCTCTTGCCGCCGCCGTTGGGGCCGACGATGCAGCCGGATTCTCCCCGCCGGAGGGTCAGATTCACATTTTCAAGTATCGCCGGACCCGCTTCGTAGCGAAATTCGAGATCCTTTATTTCGATGATGGTTTCCATGGATTTTTTTCAGCGGGAGAAGCCGGCGCGCAGCGCTCCCGTTATCGCTTCAAAATTGGCGTACAGATCGGCCCCCAGCGGATCAAGCGCTCTTACTTCGCCGTTGATTGCCTCGGCCAGGCCGCGGGCGTTGGCCGGATTGAACTGCGGCTGTACGAAAATTACCCTGACTTGATGTTCACGCGCCGATTCCGCGATGGCTTCGAGCCGCCGGGCTCCGGCTTCGCGGCCGCCGAGTTCGATCGCCTCCTGGCGCAGTCCGGTCATGGCGGCGAAGTATCCGAACGCGGGATGATAGACGTAGAATGCGCGTCCCTTCCACGGCGCGAGTTCGGTGACGATTCGCTGTTCGAGTTCGGACATTTTCGCGGTGAAGCGCTCGAAGTTGGCGCGGAAATAAGCGGCGTTATCCGGTGATGCGGCTGATAATGCCTTTTCGATGCTGGCGGCGATGGCGAGATCGTTCGGGATCGACAGCCAGACATGGGGATCGAGGGAATCGGCCGGTTCACTCCCGGGGTGATGTTCATGTTCGTGGTCGTGCGGAAGGTCATGATCCCCGTGGTCGTGGCCGCAGCCGCCGAAGAGAATCCGGACGATTCCCGCGGCGACATCGACAATTTTTACCGACGACGGCAACGCCCGGGTCACCCGTTCCTCGAACGGCATGCCGGTGGTCAGAAACAGCGCCGCTTGCGAGGCGACCCGGATGTCGCGGGGGGACGGCGAATAATCATGCGGCGTCCGCCCTTCCGGAAGCATGGTGGTCACGGAGATCTTGTCACCGCCGATCTCTGCGGCAATCCAGCCGATCGGCGGCAGACCGGCCGCCACGGCGAGTTTGCCGTCGCCGGCGGTGCGGGTGTCGCCGCTGGAGTTGTCGCCGCAGCCGACCGGAATCAGCGTCAGCAGCGCCACCACCGGCAGAAACTTGAACCGTCGGAATGAATGGATAATTCTTGAAAAAACAGTTGTTTTCATTTTCTTAAGGAAAATTGTTTTTCACCGGAGATCAACATGTCGGGAGTCGATTACGGCATGGCAATATTATTTATGTCAATATAGCATTGTCACCATGTCAAGTCAAGCGGAAATTCACTCTCCTCGGCCATAAAATCACCATCGTCACTTGACGAAAAGCGCTTCCGGCTTTATCTTATCATGCCGGCGCCATCCCGAAAAGCGGGAGATGTATCTCTACTGTGCGCCGCAGGAGATAATGTTTTTTTTAATGCGGGATATTTTATGCTGATTGAGCAAATTCTGATCGAAGTCGCGATCGTGCTGGTAGTTGGCGCGGCGGTGCTGGTGGTCTGCACCCCGAGCATGATGTTGCGTTTCATGGCCTGGCTGCTCTGGCCTTTCATCCGGGTCCGGGTGTTCGGTCGGGAGAACCTGCCGCGTTCCGGGCCGGTACTGCTGGTTTCCAACCACATCTCCGTAATCGACATGTTGTTGATCCAGTCGCTGAGTCATCGCCGGATCCGTTTCATGGTGCGCGCGGAAATCCTCGATTTCCTGCCGACGCGTTTTATTTTCTGGTACCTCGGAGTGTTGCGGGTGCCCAGCGCTCACCATCCCAAAAAGATGAAGCAGTTCTTCGCCGACGTGCGTTCACGGCTGCGCCGGGGGGAGATTCTCTGTTTCTTCCCGGAGGGGGCGATTTCGGGCAACGGGAACCTGATGCGTTTCCGTTCCGGGGTTGAACCATTGATACCCCGCAGTGTCGAGGTGACGATTCTGCCCATGCGTATCGGTATGTTGCACGGGAGGTTGTTCGCGATGCGCAACGGCAGGATCCGCTTCAATCTGCCGTCGTCGCTGCCGATCGACTTCAGCGTGACGGTCGGAGAACCGGTGATCCCGGAGTTGTCGGCATTTGCGCTCCGGCAGAAGATTTCCGAACTCGGAGCCATCGCCGAACGACGTCCGCAGCCCGGCGAATTGCCTTGTCACAGTTCGTTTCTGTTGCGGGCCAAGCGTCGCCCCTGGCAGGTGACCTTTGTCGATGCCGCCACCGACAACCGCGTCGGTAATTTCAACATGCTGGTGCGCGCCGTGCTGCTCTCGGCGCGGGTCCGGGAACTCGATCGCGGCGAATCCGGCTATGTCGGTTTGCTGCTGCCCAATTCCACCGCGGCGGCGGCGGCGATGCTCGGCATTCTTTACGCCGACCGAACCCCGGCGGTGGTGAACTTCAGCGCCGGGCAGGATGTCGCGCTCGGTTCCGCCCGCCGTGCCGGGGTCAGGACGATTCTGACCAGCCGGAAATTCCTCGAAAAACTCGGCTGGAGCGTTGCCCCGGAAATGATCTGTCTTGAAGATGTCGCCGCCGGGATATCCCGTTTCGCCCGGATTCTTTGCGCACTCAAGGTGGCGCTGGTGCCGCGGCGGATGCTGCTGCGGATGGTGGCGCCGCTGAGTTACTGCAACATGCATCATGAAGCGGTGCTGCTCTTTTCCAGCGGTTCAACCGGGACGCCCAAGGCGGTGATGCTGACCCACCGCAACATCAACTGCGACATCTGGTCGTTCCTGCGGATGATCGCCATCCGCAAGAGTGACCGGGTGGCGGGCAATCTGCCGTTGTTTCACGCTTATGGTTTCACGGTTCAGTTCGCGTTTCCGGCGCAGGTGGGAATCCTCGTCGCCTACGTGATGAATCCGCTTGCTTCGCAGGAGGTGATCAAATCGATTTCCGACTACAAGCTCACGGTGCTGACCGCGACTCCGACCTTTCTGCAGAAGTATCTGCACCGGGCCGACCCGGAGGATCTCTCTTCGTTGCGGCTGGTGATTGCGGGGGCGGAGAAACTCCGGCCGGAGCTGGCGAACAAATACCGGGAGATGACCGGACGCGAAGTTATCGAAGGTTACGGTTGCACGGAATTGTCGCCGATTGTCACGGTGAATTTCAACAACTCGATTTTCGATCAGGGAACGCGTTCGGATCATCCGGGTAGCATCGGCTGTCCGTTGCCGGGCATCCACGTGCGGATTGTTGATCCGGAAACCGGCGTTGAACTCGGTCCCGGCCTTCCCGGCCGCATGCAGGTGAAATCCGGCACGGTGATGAAGGGATACCTGAACGACCGCGAACAGACCGAACGGGTTATACAAAACGGCTATTACGATACCGGTGATATCGCCAAGTTCGATATCGACGGCTATGTATACATCACCGGCCGGGCGTCGCGATTCAGCAAGATCGGCGGCGAAATGGTGCCCCATCAGGCGATCGAGGATGAGATCGCGCTTTTCCGCAACCGCGAGGAGCGGGAGGTCGCGGTCACCGGACGATCCGACGGGCGGCGCGGTGAACGGCTGGTGGTATTTTACACGCCGGAGGATTTCCCGGTGGCCGAAGTGATCGAGGCGCTGCGGGAACGCAAACTCCCCAATCTCTGGATTCCCAAGGCGGATGATTTTATTCACGTCCGGGAGTTGCCGCTGCTCGGTAGCGGCAAGCTTGATCTGCGTCGGCTCAAGGAGATGGCCGAGGAACTTTGATATAGCGTCTGAAAAAAAGGGCTGTCGCATACCTTATCGAGGTTTTGCAACAGCCCCCTTTTTTTTGACGTTTGCGTTACAGTGAACAGTTGACCACTCCGAAGCGGATCGCCAGGCACCAGCCAACGGCGAGGATGATCCAGAGCGTAATGCCGTGGATGACCGGTTTGAGGCCGAGTTCAGCAAGTTTTTTGCGGTCGAGGTTGGCGCCGATCAGGAACAACGTGGCGATCATCAGATTCTGCGCCAGCTGCTTGAGCATGCCGCCGGCCGGAGCGACGGCGGGGAGGGCGCTGACCAGCGCCGAAGCGGCGATGAAGCCGGGGATGAACCACGGAATGCGGAGACGGATCCGGCGTTTTTCACCTTCCGGCGGTTTCACCACGCAGCTGGAGAGCCAGAGGGTGACCGGGACGATCCAGAGGGCGCGGGCGAGCTTCACGGTAGTGCCGATTTCCAGCGCTTCCTGACCGTACTGAACTCCGGCGCCCACCACCGAACTGGTATCGTGAATCGCCAGCGCCGCCCAGTAGCCGAACTGCCCCTGCGAAAATCCCAGCCAGTGGCCGAGCGGCGGGAAAATTAGCAGGGCGACCGCGTTCAGAGTGAACACCGTCGCGGAAGCGATCGCGACGTCGTGGGCTTTGGCTCCGAGTACCGGGGCGGCGGCGGCAATGGCGCTGCCGCCGCAGATCGAGGTGCCGATGCTGACCAGATAGACCGGATCGCGCTGAAGTCCCAGCCGCCGGCCGATGAAAATCCCGAGACCGATACCGGCAAGAATGCCGACCACGGTATAAATGATGCCGCCGGCTCCGGCGCGCAGTACTTCGAGGAGATTCATGCCGAACCCCATGCCGACGATCGCGACGCCGAGCAGCGTGGAGGTGAGTTTGCCGGTGACGGCGGCGAAGGGGTTGCCGAGTGTCACCGCGAAAATAATTCCGATCACAACCGCCACTCCCGGCGCGTGGTTGCGCAGAGACGGAAACAGCATCGGCAGGATGAAGAAGGCGGCGGCGACCGCGACGAAAACGATTTTCAGCACCAGATTTTTTTTCATTTGAAACGGATCCCTGTATTGAAGGTTTAGTTGTGATGTTTGGTGATGCGGTTGAATATAGAGCCGGTTTGCAAAAAATAAAAATTATAATATATTATGATTTTATAACTAACAGTAATATGTTTTCAGGGGCTTTTTCGCTATGTCATTGCTCGATAAACGGCTGGAAATTTTCCGGATGGCGGCGACGCTGGGCAATTTTTCCGATGCGGCGGCGGCGCTGGGGATGACGCAGTCCAACATCACCCAGCGGATTGCCGGTCTGGAAAAGGAGTTCGGAATCCGGCTCTTTGAACCGAGCGGCCGGGGGCGGCGGCTGACTCCGGCCGGGACGGCGCTGCTGGAGAATTGCGAACGACTCTTTACCGAGACCGGCGAAATCGCCCGGCTGATGCGCAATGCCGCCGGAGGAATCCGGCGTTACCGGATCGGCGGCACCATGACCGCGGGAGGATATCTGCTGCCGGAACTGGCGGCGCGCTACATGGCCGCGCATCCGGAGGAGCGAATTGAGATCCACGTCGCCAACACGCTGGAAATCTCCGACATGCTGAAGTGCCGCTCGCTGGAACTGGCGCTGGTGGAGGGCCCGTTTGACCGCGACTATTTCATCTCGGAGTTGTTTCTCGAAGATGAGATGGTTCCGGTGGCGGCTCCGGGGGGGCTGGCGGAGTGTTTCGACCTCACCGCTTATTGCCGCGCTGGCGGAAAGTGGATACTGCGGGAACCGGGATCGGGTACGCGCTATCACTTCGATCGCTATCTTCAGCGACTGGGTATTCCCGGGCCGGATGAGGACAATGTGATTGTGGTCAACAGCTTTGATGCGGTCAAAAATCTGGTGCGCGGCGGTTACGGCATCACGGTGATCTCCCGGCTGGCGGTTCGCGACGAAGTCGTTTCGGGGAGGTTGATGTGTTCGCGTTTCCGCGAAGGTGAACTTCGGCGTTCGATCGATTTCATCTACGCGCCGGGGGATGTCGCCGGATTTGCCGAGGGGTTTATTTCTTTCTGTCGCCGTCGGCTGCGGGCGGGGGATTTCCCGGAGTGGGCTGGTTGCGGCGGTACGGAACAACCGGGGGAAAACAAGTGAGAAGATTCAAAAATTTCTGGCTGCTGGATGGCTCCGGTTCGCCGCCGCGCCGCAGCGAACTTCTGATTGACGGCGACCGGGTGGCGGCGGTTGAACAGGAGAGCGCCGCCGGTGCGGCGGCTTCGCGCGACACCTTTGATCTCGGCGGTCTGATGGTGGCGCCGGGATTTATTGATGTACATTCGCATTCGGATATGTCGCTGCCGGCGGCGCCGGCGGGGGAGAGCAAACGGGCACAGGGGATAACCTGTGAGGTGGTCGGAAATTGCGGACTGAGCGTGTTTCCGGTCACCGGCCGGAACCGCGATCATCTTCAGGAACTCTATTCCGTCTACGGGGTGGAGATCGCCTGGAACGATTATTCCGGCTACCTCGCTGAACTCAAACGCCGCGGCGCGGCTTTGAAGGTTTATTCTCTGGTCGGACACAATACGTTGCGCGCGGCGGTGGCCGGTTATCAGCAGCGGGTGATCAGCGACGCGGAGATGGCCGAAATGGAGCAGCGACTCGCTGGCGAGCTCGAAGCGGGAGCTCCCGGACTTTCCAGCGGGCTGCTCTATGTACCGGGTCGGTTTTCTCCGCCGGAGGAGCTGGTAAAGTTGCTGCGGGTCACCGCCGCATACGATGGAATCTATACCACTCATCTGCGCAGTGAGGGGACGCGGTTGCTTGAATCGATTGACGAGACCTTTGAGGCGGCCCGCGAGGCGGGGTTGCGGCGGGTGCACATCAGCCATCTCAAGACCGCCGGACGCGACAACTGGGACAAACTGGACGGGGTGTTTGCTGCTGTGGCGGCAGCCGAGCGCGACGGTATCCGGGTAACCTTTGACCGCTATCCCTATACCGAATCGATGACGCAGTTGAGCGTGATACTGCCCGCTGGTTGGGATGAAATCGGGGATGATGAGATCACCCGGCGCCTCCGCAATTCCGAGGTGCGCCGGGAGGTGGCGTCCCGGCTGCGGGCGGAACGGACCGACGAGTACTGGAACGGGGTGCGGCTGGTCAGCAGCACCCATCCCGGTTATCGTGACGTCGTCGGCAAGGTTTTCGCAGAGATCAGCGCGGATCCGGCCGGTCTGGTGGTGGAACTGCTCGCCCACGATTCCGCCGGGACGACCGCGGCCTTTGCGGGAATGAGCCGCGACAATCTGCGCCGGATTGTTCTTGATCCCCGGACGATGCTCGGCAGCGACGGCAATGCGCTTCCCTTCGGCGGTAAATTCGGGACGCCTCATCCGCGATCGTTCGGCAGTGCGCCGGGGTTTCTGCGGCTGCTGCTGGACAACGGCGTGGAACCGGGGGAGGCGGTGCGGAAGTTGACCGGGCTGCCGGCGGAAACCTTCAAACTTTCGTCCGGGATTGGAGGCATCGCAGCGGGGCGGGCGGCGGATCTGGTGGTGTTCGATCCGGATGAGGTCGCCGGGGCGGCGGATTTCACCGCTCCGGAAACCCCGCCGCGGGGAATCCGGATGGTGGTGCTCGACGGCCGGATGTTCGCGGAGGGTTTGACGGAACTCACTTGACAATTGCGAAAGTGGCGATATATTAAATAGTTTATCGGGCTGTAAAGCGCACGGGGCGCTCTGCAGCATGGGTCGTCAATCAACGAATAACAAGAAACAACCACAACCAAATGCAAGAACAAAAATTCGAGGAAAGCTTTCTGGACTTCAGCGGCATGCCGGAATCCATGGGGGAACTTCTGGACGCCAAGGGCGGGATCGACACCTTTACCAAAGGCAAGATCGTCGAGGGTACTGTCGTGGAGAAGCGTTCCGACGGAGCGATGGTGGACATCGGTTACAAGGCCGAGGGATTTGTGCCCGCCGGGGAATTTCTGAAATTCGACGAAGTCAAGGTCGGAGACAAGCTTGACGTCTACCTCGAAGAGATCGAAAATCGTCAGAACATGCCGAGTCTGAGCCTGGAAAAGGCTTACTCGATCAAAGCCTGGAACCGCATCACCACCGAATACGGCGAAGGCCGGACCGTCACCGGTTTCATGCGTCGCCGGGTCAAGGGCGGCATCATGGTCGATGTCGAGGGCTTCCCGGCTTTCCTGCCCGGTTCCCAGCTCGATGTGGGTCCGGTGCACAATATGGATGACTATATCGGCAAGGAGTTCGATGTCAAGATCATCAAGATCAACCTCGAACGCCACAATATCGTGGTTTCCCGCCGCGAAATTCTCGTGGAATCGCTGCGCGATCAGCGCGCCAAGCTGCTCAATGAGATGACGGTCAATGAACTTCGCAAGGGTGTGGTCAAGAATATCACCGATTTCGGCGCGTTCATCGATCTCGGCGGCGTAGACGGACTTCTCCATATCACAGATATGTCCTGGGGCAGAATCTCCCATCCGTCCGAAATGCTCGAACTCGGTCAGGAGATCGAAGTCATGATCCTCGATATCGACTTCGAGAAAGAGCGCGTTTCTCTCGGACTCAAACAGAAATCCAAGAACCCGTGGGATGAAGTCGAATCCAAATATGCCGTCGGCAACATCGTCAAAGGACGTATTGTCAACATCATGCCTTACGGTGCATTCGTCGAAATCGAACAGGGGGTCGAAGGTCTGATCCATGTCTCCGAAATGTCCTGGACCAAGCGCGTCACCAAAGCCGGTGATGTGGTCAGCGTCGGCGAAGAAGTCGAAGCTGTTGTGCTCGACATCGACAAGGAAGGCAAGAAGATCTCTCTCGGACTCCGCCAGAAGACACGCAATCCGTGGGAAGTCCTCGCGGAGAAATATCCTGCCGGC
>CAKUKT010000032.1 GCA_934663655.1 uncultured Victivallaceae bacterium | reverse complement strand
CGATCGTCACCGATTCGTAATCGGTGACGAGCAGTTTTCCGCTGGAGAGAAAGAGTGCGCTCATGTAGCAATAGTTGCGGGTATCCGGTTCGATTTCGCCGCAGCTCCGCCAGTTCGCTCCACCGTCGTCGCTTACTGCCAGTGAGAGCGGGGTGCGCCATTCCCAGCTCACCTGCGGTCCGTACCCTTCGGAACGGCGGTCGTTGTAAAGACAGTAGAGGCGGCTTCCACCCGGCGCCCGAACTATGGTTTGCGGGCCGCACGGTGAGACCAGATCGGTCACCGCGGTCAGCGGCGAAAAACTTTCTCCATGGTCTGAAGAACGGGCGCAGTACATATAACCGAGCGTGGTACGGCAGTAGAGCAGCAGTGTTCCGTCGGCGAGGAGTTCGATCCCCGGCTCCTGCGAGGTGTACGGCCCTCTCGTCTGTTGTTCGAACCACGCCTCGCCGCCGGGGGCGAAACGGTGTGGTCTGACCATGTTGTCCCGTTCGATCCGGAGGCGTTGCGACATCCGCCAGTTCCGGCCGCGGTCGTCGGAAATCAGCACCGCCAGCTCCGAAGGTCGAGTGTTTGCCGGATCCTCCGTCATTGCTCCGAAATAACAGCAGACCGGAGCGAGCAACCGTCCGGAGGGCAGCACCCGGACGCGGTCATTGTTGATGACCCAGTAGGGGCAGACCTCGGAGAGCGCGGCGGTGATGACCCGGGGCGGAGTCCAGGTGGCGCCGTCGTCGGAACTGGTGCTCAGGCACAGGGCGTCCCGCCAGCATTCCGCTTTGCGGATCCACAGCATACCGAGTTCGCCGTCAACGAATCTGAAAAGGCTGACGCTCATCTGGTTCAGCGCCCCGGGATCCGCATGGAACTCCCGCACTTCGGAGAGCTCGCCGCTCTGCGGATCGAGTATTCCTCCCCGGAGCGTCGCCCGGTCGTGGTCGGCCATGCCGGAAAAATGGCTGTAGACAAAGAGAATACGTCCGTCCGCGAGTTCAACGGCACTGCCTTCGCCGGCGCGGGGAACCGCCTCACTGTGGGGTATGATTACCCTGCGTTGCAGAATTTTCATTTTTTCTCCGGTTTATGTGGTGGGAAAGGTGAATGATCCGGTAACGGACCATGTTATAGAATAATGGCCGATTCCCGCTTTGTCAAGCCGATGTGGCGGGTTTCCGCTGGTGATTTATCGGGAGGAACTTCATTCGTCACGGTAGAGGTAGGCGGTGCTGTTCTCATATCTGAAAGCGAGGATCAGTTCGCACAGCGTCGCCGGGCTGCCGTCGGGGGTGACCAGCGTGAGTTCGATTTTCTCCTCGCCGCCGGTGAGAACCGCTCGGGCGGGGAGCACCCGCTGCCAGTAAAATTCCGGCGCCGGTGCGTGGGCGCGCTGGCGGGACGGACGTCCCGAAGTCGCCACTCCTCCGACGCTCAACGCCCCTTTGAAGACGGTTATGCCGTTGAGTTTAAGTTCCATTTTCGACTCCGGACTGACTCCGGCAAATCCGAGCCGGAACCCCCGGAAAAGCAATTTCGCCCGGCTGCTCCGTGGATCTTCGTATGCCGGAAGAGTGAAATGTACCGGTTTTCCGCTTTCGATTTCACACGGCAGTGCCTTGGAAGGCAGAAAGGTATTCTCGCTCTCCAGCCAGTAGTCCGGAGTGAGGGCGAAATCCTTCGGCAGGCCGTTCAGGGCGTGCAAGGATCCCATCGCCCGCAGTACCGCGTAATCGTCGGCGTTGCGCGGCACCCCGAAATTATAGGCGTAAATTCCGTCCGCTCCCTGACCCCAATAATTGGCGAGTGCGCCGCAGATCAGCGGCAGATCGGCTTCCCCGACCGGCGGCCGGCGGTAATTTTCCGCCCTGGAGGCGGTAGAAAACGGCCAGCGCCAGTTCCCCGAACGCGGATACAGCCCGGCGTATACCCGGACTCCGGAGGGACCGGCCAGCCGGACGAACTCCTCCACCGGCATATCGTTGTAAAGTGTCATCAGCAGCGAAGGCACGATCACATCCACGAGTTTTTCTTCTACCCATTTCTCAATCTCAATGCCGGAAAAATGGCAGCTCCGCACCGTCGGCGGAACCCGGGCGATCAGTGTGAACGCTCTCCCCTGCTTTGTTGATTCCGCATCGACCAGTTCCCGGACCCGCCTTACGAAATCGGTGAGCAGCGGTGCATTCTCCTTTGCCCGTCCTGCTGCGAAGAAGACGTAACTGCGGCTGAAGTCGAGTTCAAATCCGTCACTTACATCCCCGTAGCGTTCGAGTGCTTCGGCGATCTGCGCCAGCCGGAAATCCCGGACTTCCTGCCGCGCAAAATCCGGAAGATTTTTCGCTTCCGGATAACCGGCAAGCGGAGAAGAGCCACCGCCCGCGCCGATCGAATAATCCCCGAGATGTTCGAGGGCGAATTTTCCGCATAGAAAACTCTTTTCCGGCGCTCCGACGAAGTGCCAGTCGTTGATCCGGAGGCTCGGAATGAACTTCATCCCCCGTTCCCGGCAGCTCTCCGCCGCGTAGCGGTACATGTCCTCCCCGGAATCGATCAGTTTCCGGGCTTTTTCCACCCGGACGGCGATTTTTTCATTTTCCAGATCCGGGGTTTTCCGCCATCCCCAGGTGCTCGCAACCCGGGAAGGATAATTCATGATCTCCGTTCCCGAAGCGAGTGAATAGGTGACCGTGCCGACCGGCGTTCCCGTGAGCGAGTCGAAAAGATAGTCGATCCCGCGCCGGTTGAGTTCGGCGTCGAAGCTGTTGTAGGTGAGATCGCCGTCGTAATTGTAGATTACTCCGAGTTCAGATGCTCCAAGCTGAACGGTCAGCAGAATCATGGTTGACAACAGCAGATTTCCTGATGACATGCGAATCCTCCGGGTTCAACGGTCGATATTGTACGATGTGGCGATGCCTGTATCACTGATGTAATATCTCGCTCCGGTCATGATGAAGCCGCTCTCAATCATCCGGTCGCGGAAGGCCGTCGGCCGCACGGTTTCGGTGTTGCCGGCGGCAAAGGCGATATTGATCGACCGGTTGTGCCGGGCATGGGCGCCGTAGCCGGTGTTGTTGGTTACAAAGCCGTAGAACTCCTTGCGCATCGTTTCGTCGAGGTAAATTGTGTCCACCAGTACCGGAAAGGAGGAGGGATTGGCCATCCGCTGGGAGACCAGTGTCCGCACTGCGTTTCCGGATGCGTAGAGCATCGCTTCCCGATGCGCGGTTTGCAGCGGCGTTTTGCTGGTGATGGCGCCGTAGCATGAATAGCGATAGTCAACCGCACCGTCGGTAGTCATCCGGGTGCCGATTTTCGGACAGCGCGCCACCGGGGATTCATCACTAAGATAATTGAAATAGTAGAGAATGCCCGCCCACGTGAGATTGTAGCGGCTGTTTTCCGGATCTGTCTGTATATCCCGGTAGGAGATGTAGACCGGCATCTGGCCGCCGAAATCATTGGCGTACATCTGCATCCCCAGCATGCTGTCCTTAAGGTTGGCAATGCAACGGGCGGAAGTGGCTCGTTCCCGGGCCTGGCTGAGCGCAGGCATCAGCATTGCGGCGAGGATGGCGATGATCGCGATAACCACCAACAGTTCAATCAGCGTAAATCGACAGATGTTCCTGGCCATAACTGCAAACTCCTTTTCGACTTTACCAAACCTGAATCAGTGATAATATTACGTTTGCCGGTTCCGGAAAACCGGTGTGTAAATCGCTTCGATCCCCCTTATTCCCCTCAACTTCTCTCCGCGGAACGTTTCCGGATCCGGCCGTGTCGGCCCGGAAATCCGGTTCCCAGCCGAAATTGGTCAGCCCTGTTTCGGTTGTCCGGCGCTTTTCGAGGCGCCGCCGATAAAGCTGCGGATGATCTTCTCCGGGCTTCGGCGCCGCCGTCTGAGCAGTTCATTCAACGGGAGGTCGCGGTCTCCGTAAAAGTCGATCATCTTCCGCATTGAATCCACGCGGGCGCGAGCATGTCCCCGCACCCATTCCTCGGCGGCGGAGGTTTCCCCGGCCCGGATCAGTTCGAGTATCTTCGCATGGCTGTTGCCGCTGTTGCCGCGTACCAGCGAGCGATATTCCTCCAAAGTTGAACATTTTTCCCGGAGCTGTGGATACAAGCCGTCGCGATAGTTGAGTTCGATGACCGACTCGATGGTGATTGCGAATATTACCGCGAAATAACAGAGCATTGCCGGGTCGGCAAAGCGTTTGTTGCCGCAGCCGCTCACCAGCGCCATGTGAAATGCAAGATCGTTGCCCGGCGCATCAGGTGACGGGGAATTTTCCCGGGACGCGGCAATTATGGCTTCCAGTTCCCGCAGTACCGAGGGGGGGCGGTTCTCCGCCAGATCCCGGGCTGCGATCGGTTCGATTCCTTCGCGCAGTTTGTACCAGTCGAGCAGGTCGCCGAGGGAGAAATCGCGAATTCGGTAACCGCAGTACGGTACATATTCCACCACTCCCCAGCCGATCGCCTGACAGAGCGCCTCCCGTACTGACGGACGGTTCACCCCGAACTCCCTTGCCAGCGCCGATTCCTTGATCGCCTCTCCTGCGGCCAGACCGCCGCGGAGGAGTTTTTCCAGCAGTTTTTCCTGAGCCACCACAAAACCCGGCGCCTTGCAGTCGATTTCAACAGTCGAATCAATCATTTTCTTATTCTCCAAAATTGTCCATACCCGCCGGTATTGCATCATTTGTTTTGCTCTCAATATTAATTATAGTTAGCAAATAATAAAATTGCAAGCAATTTTCGGAAATTTTGACAGAAATTTTTTTCGCAATCAAAGCGCAAAAATTCAAAATACCCCAGGATTGTTGACAATATAAGAGTATAAAATTGCAAAAATTGTTGACAATACACTTGACATTTGTTTGGTTTTGCCTATAATATTATTTGGAAATACATTCAGTATTACCAGCGTCGGTGATTGTTTCTGAAACCAGATCTTCCGCGACCGGAAGAAGCAGTTATAATTTCAGACAGAAAGGAGTTGACAATGCGGAAAAATTTTACGTTGATCGAGTTGCTCGTCGTTATCGCCATCATTGCGATTCTCGCGGCAATGTTGATGCCCGCCCTCTCCAAGGCCCGGGAAGCGGCGAGAGCCAGCGACTGTGCTTCCAAACAGAAGCAGATTATCACCGGGCAGCTGATGTACTCCAACGACAACACGGGGTACATCGCCATGCGGCAGGATACCAAGTCCGAGCAGAGCGGGGTTTCCCGCTACGGTTGGGCGGATGTGCTGGTCGCCCTTAAATATTCTCCCAATACTCCGAAGCTTTACAGCTGTACTTCGCGTGCCGACGATCCTGTCGCCGTTGACGGCGCCCTCATCTATACATTCGGAATGTTCAGTCATCCGCAGAAGGATGGCGACAATTACATTCTTAGTATGTATAAGCCAAATCAGATGATCTTCAGCGGCAACAACGTCTATCTCAGCACCAAAACCATGAAAAGTCCCTCTTCGACCGTTACTACCGCCGACAACTGGAGTCAGAATCTGCTCAAACAGGCCTACCGGATTGAGAAGTGCTGGGCTGCTGCCAATTACGGTATGCTTGCCACCCGCCATTCCGACCGACTCAGTGCCGCGTGGCTGGATGGGCACTCCGGTTTGTACAGCGGTCCCGAATTTGCCCGTCAGGTCCGTATGGCTACCGATATCAACAACATCGACCGCAACACCATCCTGGTATACTATATCGACGAGGCCGGTAAATATATCAGTTACAGCATCAAGCCTTGAAGTTTGACCGGGTTCCCGGGCGGCGCCTTCCGCCGCCCGGAAGAACGGTGGATCGGTGGAACTGTTTCGTCCGGTTTGCGAATGCCCGGGACATCCGGATGTAATTGCACCTTTTTTCCACCGGCGACGCGGATTGGCCGTGCCGGACCGGTTCGGTAAAGCCGGTGACCGCAATCGAATTTCGGATTATGGCGGATCGGCCGTCCCGGATCGAGGAATCTCGACTATCACTTTATTCCTGTGGGGGGCATTTTCAATTTCCTCGCCGGAAAAAACCGGTTGACGAGTTCACCTGTTCAATTCCGGTTTGAAGATCATCCGCGGCGGTTAGGCTGATTGGTCTCAAATAATGGTGTTATATCGGACAGTTGTTTTCAGAGCAGCCGTATAAACAGGGCGAACGGCAGAAATAGTTGGCGCCGGTCGGCGGAATCCACAGTTTATCCCCGGGATGGATTGACACTTGGAGCTTTTTTTTGTATATTATTGAAAATGACCGATTTGATCAATTTTTTTACCGGGAGTTTGATGGTGAAGGTCGCAGGTAATGAGCGTGAACCGATATTTCTTCAGACGCAGCGGCTCTTTATGAACAAGCTGCTGACCACGCGGATTCATTGCGGTCAGTCGCTCAAGGAGTCGGTGCTTGCGCGGGAGTTCGGAGTCGGCCGGGTGGCGATGCGCGAGGTGCTCTGTCAGGCAATCGGTTGGGGAATTGTCGAATATGTGCCGTTTCGCGGTTACCAGGTTCGGGATTTTACGCTGCGCGAAATCGCCGACCGGCTGGAATTGCGGCTCTGCGTTGAACCCCGGGCGGCGCGTTTACTGGCGGAGTCCCGCCACCCCGGGACACTCGCTGAACTCCGGAAAATTCATCAACGGGAAATTGATGCAATCACCGCCGGTGATATGGCCGGTTTCGGTGCCGCCAACCGGGATTTTCACCGGACGCTTTTTACCGGATCCGGAAATTCGGTTTTTTCTGAACCGGCGATGTTGACGATCTTTATCGTCGGCTTCAATTTGGAACGGGAATTTTACAACGAACTGGCTTTTATCGTTCAGTTTTCGCGTCGGCACCGGGGAGTGGCGCCGGAAAATCTGCCGCTGTTCCTCGATGCGAGCAACCGGGCTTCAGCCAATAAGGACGGCCGGATTCTCAAGGCGATACTTTCCGGTGATGGTGAGCGAACCGAACGACTGGTGCGCAATTACGTTGTCGACACTGTCAGCGCCAGAATGAGAGAATTTGAAATGTTGGACGAATGGGACGTCCCCGTATCCAGATTGCCCGCTGTTCTGCGGCAGAAGCTGATGAAACGAATCCGCAATCTGCGGAAACAACCCGTTCACCCGGAACCGACTGAAGTGCCGCCAGCATGAGAAGTTCACAAATTCTACTGTTGACCGGCAGTGCCGGGGCCGCTCAAGGCTGGGGCGACGAAGAGGTGACTGCCGCGATCGCCGCCGCGGCGCGGCGGACCGGATTTGCCGTGACGGTGGTGGAGTGTGAATCGCCGCCGGAGGTGACGGCGGCTCTGCGACGGGTGGAACCGCAACTGGTCTGGAGTTCGCTGTACGCTTTTTCCGGGCGGAGCGATATCAACGTCTGCACCGACGATTCGGTATGGGTGGCCGATCTGGTTGAAGCCGAAGGCCTCCCCATGGTTGGACCGCCGCCGTCGGTGCTGCGTCTGCTGCTGGGAAAATTTGCCACCCACGAAGCACTTTGTAATGCGGGGGTACCGGTGCCGCTCCACTGGCTCTGTCCGGTCGGAGCCGCGGTCCCGGAGGTGGAAAAATTCCCGGTGATCGTCAAACCGGAAGGGGAGTCGCGTTCGGTCGGCATCTACGACGACAGTGTGGCCTTCTCTGCGGCGGAAGTCGACCGCTGTTGCCGCCGGATCCACCGGAACTTTGCTCAAAGCGCTCTGATCGAAGAGTTTCTGCCCGGGACGGAACTTACCGCCATGGCGCTCGGTGACGACGGCCAATACGAGGTGTTCAGCGGTGTGGTTCAGGTTGATGCCGAGCACTACGGCCCGCACCGGGTGCTCCGGGGTGATCTGCGCGGCGTCGGATTGACCCGGATTACCCCTTCCGGCCGATGGGAGGAGGAGGCGGCCCGGCTGGCGACGGCGGCCATTTCGGCGCTCGGATGTCGTGATCACGTCCGGATCGATATGCGCGAAGACGCTTCCGGGCGGCTGCGGATCATGGAGGTCAACGGCATTCCGGGACTCAAACCCGGAAAGAGCTGGAGCCCTCAGCTCTACTCGCTGTACCACCCGGAATATTCTCCAGAGGTATCCTACGACCGGCTGATCGCGGCGATACTGGAATCCGCGCGCCGGCGTCTCGACGCGCGCCGGAACTGATTTTTGCGCCGCATTCATTCCGGGGGGATCATTCACATCCGGGGGCGGCGGGGTTGCAAAGCCCCGTCAGCGATGGTATATTATCAAATTTGATACCGTGTGCAACAATCCATCTTCTCGGGCCGCCTTGAAAATGTCGGAAAAATCAATTACCCAGATAAGCCGCGCGATTGCCGGAGAGATCACTCCGGAAATCTCCGCGGTCGCCGCCGCCGAATATTTCGATCCGGAGGAACTTCGTTCGCTGGTCGCCACCGGGCGGGTGGTTATTCCCGCCAATATCAACCATCGCAACCTGCGCCCGATCGGTATCGGTCGGCAGTTGCGGACCAAGATCAACGCCAATATCGGCAATTCCGCGCTGGCGAGTTGTCCGCGCGAGGAGTTGAAGAAGTTGGAGTTCGCGCTCCGCTACGGGGCTGATACGGTGATGGATCTCTCCACCGGCGGCAATATCAAACTGATCCGCTGTAAAATCATCGAGGCGAGTCCGGCTCCGATCGGCACGGTGCCGATTTATGAGGCGCTCGCCCGGGCGGGCGGGGCGGACAATCTCACTTCCGAATTGATTCTTCAGGTGATTGCCGAACAGGCCGAACAGGGGGTCGATTACATGACCATCCACCCGGGCATTCTGCTCCGGCATCTCGATCTCGCCCGGGAACGCATGCTCCGGATCGTCAGCCGCGGCGGTTCGATTCTGGCGCGGCGGATGCGGCAGACCGGCGAGGAGAACCTCTTTTACACCAATTTCGATCGGATTCTCGAAATCTGCCGCGCCTACGATGTGACCTTGTCGCTTGGAGACGGCATGCGTCCGGGGTGCCTTGCCGATGCGAGCGACGCGGCGCAGTTCGCGGAACTCGGAGTGCTCGGCGAACTGGTACGACGCAGCCGTGCCGCCGGAGTGCAGGCGATGGTCGAGGGGCCGGGACATATTCCGCTCGACGAAGTGGCGATGAATATGGAGAAGGAGCGGGAGTTGTGCGATGATGCGCCGTTCTACATTCTTGGTCCGGTGGTTGTCGATTGTGCGCCCGGCTATGATCACATCACCAGTGCCATTGGCGCGGCGGTCGGAGCGATGAGCGGGGCGGCGATGCTCTGCTATGTGACGCCCAAGGAACACCTCGGATTGCCGAATCCGGATGATGTGCGCAACGGCGTCATCGCTTATAAGATCGCCGCGCATGCGGCGGATATCGCATTGAAGCGGCCGCATGCGCGCGATCGTGACGATGCCATTTCGCAGGCGCGGGCCGACTTCGACTGGGAGAAGCAGTTCGAACTGGCGCTCGATCCGGAGCGCGCCCGCGAACTGCGCGCCGAGGCGCTGGCGGAGTCGGGGCGTTCACCTGAGCATGATAAACATGCCCAGTACTGCACGATGTGCGGTCCGGATTTCTGTTCGATGCGGATCAGTCGGGAAATATAGCTGATTCTCCGGCGGCGCGGAAGGCGGCGGGAGAGACGCCGTAACGGCGGCGGAAGGAGTTGCTGAAATAAGCGACATCATTCCAGCCGCACCCCTTGGCGATGGTCGCGATCGAACTGCTGGTATGACGCAGCGCAAATGCCGCGGCGCGCAGGCGTTCGTCCATCAGATACTGGCGGACCGTAGTGCCCAGTTCGCGCCGGAAGCGGGTGTTGAGGCACTGCAGCGAACGTCCGGAGGCCGCGGCGATTTTCTCCGCGGTGAGCTGCCCCGACGAATAATTTTCATGAATGGTGCTGATCGCCTTCTCCACTATGTTGGCGGAATTTTCGACATCATCCGACAGCATCTGTACCACTTCCAGAATCAGCGTCACCACGTTATGTCCGAGTTCGGCGAGGCTGCATTCCGCTTTCCCGGTCTGGGCGAGAAGCGCGCCGGCGTCGATAATGGCGGTCAGCGCTTTGGCGGCGATGGCACCATGCGGTGTGTAGTAGGATAACATCGCCAGTTTGTTTTCGATCACGCAGAAGAAACGATCCTGAAGCAGCCAGACGGTGAAAATACGTTTTGATAGTTCCGGCTGCAGCGCGGCATCGTGCACCACTCCCGGGCGGGCGGTCCGGATTATGCAGCCGTTTTCGTCGCTAAGAAACATCAATTCGTAGAAGTCGTGCTGATGACGCAGCGACTCCTGCTCCGGCGGCGTTTCATCCGGATCCGTCGGCGGTACAAGGTAATGGAGTTCGAGTCGCGGGAGGGCTGCGGTTCGCCGCAGCAGTTCCACCAGTTCGATCCGGCGCATCCGGTCAAAGATAGTGTTTTTCATTTTTTACAAATATTTTAAACGTTTTTTACAACGTTCCCGGGGTTGTTTTTTTTCTTAGTTTTAGTTATAATATATAACATAAACAAGAAAAATCAAGCGATCCTGCTGTTTCGCAATAACTGGTTCGCGAGATGTGTTTTGTTTGTAAAAAACAAAAAGAGGTAAAAAATGACAAAGCCTGTAAAACCATCGTTCACGTTGATTGAGCTCCTCGTTGTCATTGCGATCATCGCGATTCTCGCCGCGATGCTGATGCCCGCCCTTTCCAAAGCGCGGGAACAGGCGCGGATGAGCAACTGCATCAGCAATAAGAAGGAATCGGTTCGCGCCATTCAGTTCTATCTCGACGACAACAAGGGGTTCATGATTCTTCGGGCCGGCGACGGCGTTCCCGGTGATCCCTACGCCTGGTGTTCCTGGGCGGTGCGTCTGGCCCGGCAGAAATATATTTCCTCGGATTATAAGATTGTCCGTTGTCCGACGATCAAGGTTGAGTCCGCCGACGGCACCGTTGCCACCGGAGATGAAAGCTTCGGTGCGCCGCGTCGTTATGATATGTGGGAAGACTATTACGGTAACGCGCTGATTCAGGCGGAATTTGTCGGGAGCAACCCGATCGCGACGGTAGCACTGGTGGCGGCGCGAGTCAATACTCCCAAGATGCTGCTGATCGACTCCTTTCAGGGGGCATCAACCAACCGCAACCAGATCTTCGACTGGAGTCCGACCGGCAGCAACGGCAGCAGTATGGCCGCCTACTTCCACGGCGACCGGGCGACGGTCGGCTGGACCGATGGTCACGTCACCAACATGACCGGAACTGAGGTCAAAACCGAATCCGGCGATGTAGTGAAGAACGGTTTCAACTCCAGCGGATTTTCGAGAAGCTTCTGACGATGCGCCGGCTCAGCGTTACCAGGTGTTGACACTCTTTTTCATTTTTTACAATATTTCCTGATGTTTTTTACAATGCTGAAAAGTTGTTTTTAATCTTGTCCTGACTATAATATATTGCGGACAAGGAAAAACAATCTTTCAACGCTGTCGCAGCAGCAATTGTTAATTGATTCTGCGGCTTGTAAAAAAACAAGGATGTAAAAATGAAAAAGTCATCACAACCGTTGTTCACTCTTATCGAACTGCTTGTCGTTATCGCGATCATCGCCATTCTGGCGGCCATGTTGATGCCGGCGCTCTCCAAGGCGCGGGAAGCCGCCAAACAGAGTACCTGCATCAACAACAAGAAACAGACCCTCGGAATCATTCTCCAGTACGCGGACGACTTCAAGGGTTATTTCTTCATCCGTTCCAACGGGGAGAGCACCCCTGCCTGGCACACCTGGCTGAACCGGCTGAGATATGCGAAATTCGTTCCCGAGAGCGGCAGCTATTCGCTCTATATGTGCCCGTCGATTCCTCCCTTCGGGACCTGGCAGAAATCGGACACCGCCTATCAGGCGAGTTTCGGTATGCCGCGCAATCCTTCGGCCTGGCAATTGTATTTCAACGACAATTCGCTGATTCAGCCTGAAACTACCGCCAATAGTTGCGTAATCGCATTTCAACGGCTCAAGACGAATCGGATGGTCTTGAGCGATACTTACGTCTCCAGCATCAAAACTCAAATCTTTGAATGGAACCGCAGCGGCAGTGACGGCAGCAATCTGGCGATGTTTGTTCATGGCGGCCGCAATGTGGTCGGCTGGACCGACGGCCATGTCGAGGCGATGGTGCCGGCCGAGGTCAAGGCGAAGTCGAACAACGCATTTGCCGGATATTACGATGCCAATGCTCTTTACCGGTCGATTTGAGTTCGCGCCGGGCTGTCGCCGGAGTTATATTATAATCAGATGGATAATTTAATCACTTCAAAACGGGGTTGAATTTCAATGATGCCGGGAAAAATCATTGCCGTGTCTGCGCTGTTGCTGTTGAGTATGGGCGTGCTCTGCGGCCGGGAGATCGCCGTAACCGTCGATTACTGCGACAATGTCTGGAAGGTGCTCAAGGCCGAAGGAAGTGCTCCGGACAAGGGGATTCACACCACCGCGGAGATCGACGCGATGATGAAAAAATTCGCCTCCGAACTCAAGGCGACACGGGTGTTCTGGATCTGGAACTTTTACGACGACAAGTTCCACTGGGTAAAAGATGCCGGGAACGGGGAACTGCTCTCCGGTCGGAAGCTGATGAAATTTCTCGTCGATTGCGCCCACGCAAACCAGCTCGAACTCTTTTTCATCATCAAACCCTTTGAATCGATGCCGCAGCGGATTCCCCACCCCTATGCGTGGGGACCGGAGGATCCGGAACGGGTAAACGTCAACGGCGTTGCCATTTATTCAGTGGATGATTTTGCGCTCGCCCACCCTGAGTATCAGTTCCGCCGCCGCCCCGATCCGGCTCCCGAACGGCAGCAGCTTCCGGTGACCGCGATCAAACTGGTGGCGGATCGTGAGGTGGCATCGGAATTTGTTCCGGCGGATTTTCGCATTTATGTGAGCCGGGTCAACGGCGATTTCGTTCCGCTTCCCGGTGGTTTCACCATGACGGCGGGCAGTGAGGAGCGTGGCGGCAAAAAGGTTTCGGTTCTCACCTTTGCGGTCGATATTCCGGCTGAATACCGTTATCTCTATGTTCAGTATGTCGGTTCCGGAGCGAAAAAGCAGTTCGGCAACCAGGACGACCAAATCATGGAACTGTACAGCAACGGAGTTGAACTCGAATCGACGATCGCAAACCTGCGCCAGCCTCGCGCCAATATCGTGTCGATGATGGAACATGCCTATATGCTCGCCGACGGTCGCAATACCGGGATGCCGGCGGCGATGCAGCCGGAAAATTACGGGGTGGACGGCAATTTCAGTTTTCTTTTCGACAATTCCCCCTGGCATTCACGCCGGATCATCGATCATCCGGATCATCCGATCAACGGCATGGCGGCGGTCTGCCGCGACCGGGTCGAACGGCTCGCTTCGCTGCATCCCGCCTATCCGGAAGTGCGGGAGTACTGGCTCCGGAAAACCGCGGAACTCATCGACGCGGGCGCCGACGGCATCGATTTGAGAACCGGCAACCATACCACCTTTTCCCAGCAGGGTGACCAGTTCGGGTTCAACGCGCCGGTTGTCGCCGAATACCGGAAACGTTACGGCGTCGATATCGAAACCGGTGATTACGATCCCGCCCGGCTTCGCGAGGTTCAGGGAGATTTTCTCACCACGTTCATCCGCGAACTCAAGGCGCTCTGTGAGGAGAGGGGGGT
>CAKUKT010000031.1 GCA_934663655.1 uncultured Victivallaceae bacterium | reverse complement strand
GGCGTAATCAACCCGCTGGCGGCGGTCGGCGCCGCCGGAATGATGCTCGACTTCCTCGGGGAACGGGAAGCAGCGCGCGCGATCGAGGGCGCAATCGCTTTTGTCACCGGCAACCGTCTCAAATCGATGGCGGCCGGAAAGATGGGTTACACGACCTCCGAAGTCGGCGATCTCGTAGTCGCCGCACTCTGAACGGGACGACGATGAAAAACCGGGGTGGCGAAAATCCGACGGGCTTGGTCTCGGCCGGATATCGCCGCTGCCGGAGCGGCGGATATCGCGGCTGGCTGGCTTCCGGTTTTTCAGTTGCTCCGGAGCAGCTGCCGGTACTCGCGGAGAACGGTCGGGTAATCAAGAACCGTCCCAAAACGCTGGCGGCGGTGAATGATCAGCTTTTCATCAAGCTTTCCCGTCACCGGGGGTTCTGGCGATGTCTGCGTTACAATTTCCGCAAACCGCGGCCGCTGCGGACGCTGGCGGGGGCGCTGCGTCTGGCCGCGCTCAAGGTGGCGACTCCGCCGGTGCTTGCGGCGCTGCGGCGGCGCCGTTCGCTGCTGGTGCGATGTGATCTGCTGGTGACGGCGGCGCTGCCGGCGGAGACCCGTTTTCTCGACCGCTATGTTCACCAGGTGGACCGGAAAACGGCGACCGAACTGGCGGTCGCGGCAGTGAAGCTGCTGGCGAGAATCCACGCGGGAGGCTTCGAACACGGCGACCTGAATCTACGCAATCTCTACTGCACGGCAGGCGGAGACGACGGTCCTTTTGAACTGGGGGTTATCGATCTGGACGGCTGTCGCCTTTCGGAGCAGCCGCTCGGGAAAAAGCGCCGCCGTCGCGAACTTGCCCGGCTGGCGAGCTCATTTCTGCGGGAAGAGCAGAGAGCCGCGCAGGCGGTGCACCCGGATCCGGTGGAGTACAGCGCCTGGTTCGCCTCCAGATATCTTGAATGTACCGGGATTGACCTCTCCGGAACCGCCCTGACCGAACGGATCGCCTATCTGGCCTCCCGGATACGCGGCAAATAAACGGGTGAAATCATGGCACTGGATAAAAACAGACTTCTGGAACTGCTGGGAAATTCCTCCGGGCGATTCGCTGAAGCGAGGACTCACCGCACCTACGCGGTGGAGAACGAACTGCCGTTCGACAATCAGCGTCTGGAATTTCTCGGCGACGCGGTGCTGGAGATCATTCTCAGCGACTATCTGATTGCGCGCTATCCGGAAGCGGACGAGGGAGAATTGTCGCGGATGCGGGCGGTGCTGGCGTGTGAATCGACCTTTGCCGGGCTGGCCCGTTCGCTTGAACTCGGTTCCATCGTGCAAATCGGGCGCGGCGAGGCCAGTGCGGGAGGGGCGGATCGCGACTCGATCCTGGCCGATCTCTTTGAAGCGGTGGCGGGAGCATGTTATCTGGAACTCGGTTTTGAGACGACCCGGCGTTTTTTTCTCGATCTTTTCGCCGCCACCTACCCGGAACCGCGTCGGCTGCTGGCGGAGACCAATCCCAAAGGCCTGTTGCAGGAATACGCGCAGAGCCGTCGCGGCGCCACACCGCGCTACACAGTGCTGCGGATTGCCGGACCGCAGCATCTGCCGACCTACGAAGTCGAATCGCGACTGTTCGGAGTGGTGGCGCTGGGGCGGGGGCGGAGCCGCAAATTGGCGGAGATGGATGCAGCCCGGCGCCTTTATCAATATTTCAGCGGGAGGAGAGACCATGAAGTTTCAAACTGAACTGCCGCCGGTGATCAATTTCGGCCGGGGGATCCGCTTCCGGCTTCCCGAACTGCTCCCCGACGGTCGGGTGGTGGTGATTTGCGGCCGACACAGCGAAGAGCGGATTCGAGCGGAAATTATTCCCCGACTGCGTCCGGGCGTTGAGGCGGAAATTTTCGGCGGCTTTCCGGCGGAAGTACCGCTCGATGCGGTCTCGGAGGTTCGTGATATGGTTCGCCGGGTTTCGGCGACGGCGGTGGTCGGCTGGGGCGGCGGCAGCGCGATCGATGGAGCCAAGGCGGTGGCCGTGCTGGCGAACTTCCCCGGTTCGGTCGAGGAGGCTTTTTACGGTCGGGGCAAACCTGTTGGACGGGAAATATTCTTTGCCGCGGTGCCCACGACCGCCGGTACCGGAGCGGAGATAACTCCCAATGCGGTGCTTTGCGATCCGGCGACCGGAATCAAGCAATCGCTGCGGGCGCCCGGGATGACTGCGGATGTGGCGCTGGTCGATCCGGAACTGGCGGCGGAAGCGCCGCCTTCGGTGTTTGCGGCGAGTGCGTTCGATGCGCTGACCCAGGCGCTGGAGAGCTTCATTTCGCGGCGCGCCGACGCGCTCAGCCGGCTGCTGGCGCGGGCGGCGGCGGATGAACTCTGGTCGGGGTTGTCGGCGATTGCCGCCGACGGCGGCCACCGGACGGATGCCGCGGTCGATCGGATCGTTCACGGCAGTATGCTGGCGGGTTCCGCGTTTGTGAGTTCCGGCCTCGGAGCGGTTCACGGCATCGCCCATCCGGTGGGTGGCCGCCGCCACGTACCGCACGGCATCGCCTGCGCGGTGTTGCTCACCGCGGTGCTGCGGCGCAATCTCGGCGCGGCAACGCCTCAACTTCGGGAACTTGCCTTGCTGCTGTGCGGAAACGACGATCCGGAACGGCTGATCGAAGCCATTGCAATTCGGCGTCGGCAGTTCGGCTTACCGGCCGATTTCCGGGAGTACGGCCTTACGGAACAGGACATTCCCTTCATCGTCGCCAACTGCCGTTCGGGAAGCATGAAAAGCAACCCCTGTGATCTTTCGGATGAGGAGGTCGCGGAAATAGTCCGGGAGCTGATCTGAACATGAAAAAAATCATCGCGATGGGGCCGAATCCGGCCTGGCAGAAGAGTTTATTTTTCAAGGAGTTCCAACCAGGTGAAGTGAACCGGGCCGAATGCATGGACGCCTACGCGGCCGGCAAGGGGGTTAATTTCTGCCGGGCGGCGCGCGGCTTCGGGGCGGCGGAAGCGATACTGGCCCAGTTCTGCGGCGGATTCAACGGTAGTCTGCTGGAACGGGCGTTGCGGGAGGAAGGCATTGAATTTCGTTCCGCCGCGACGACGACCCCCACCCGCTGCTGCACCACGGTGCTGGATCAGCGGAGCGGAGCGATGACCGAGTTGATTGAACCGTCATTCACGGCCACCGCAGCGGAGGTTGACGAACTGCTGCGGATTTTCGACGGGTTGCTCGCCGACGCCGACGGCGCGGCGCTGTGCGGTTCGCTTCCCGGCGACACCACCCCGGAACTCTATCACCGGGCGGGAGCTGCCGCTCGCCGCCATGATCTGCCGCTGCTGGTTGACGCCTGCAAGGCGATCGAACCACTGCTTACGGCGGGAGGAAGGATTTTCATCAAGATCAATCGCGCGGAACTCGCCGCGCTCACCGGTGTTTCCGGCATCTGCAACGGCATCCGGACGTTATTCGCACGTTTTCCGATTGCCGGAGCGGCGATCACCGACGGAGCGGGAGCCGCGTTCGCCGGCGACGGCCGCCGGATCGTCCGCTATACGCTGTCGGAAGTCGAAGTGGTAAGCCCCCTCGGCTGCGGCGACAGCGCCAGCGCAGTGCTGCTCAGCGAAATAGTCAACGGCGAAGAGCTCTTCACCGCGTTCCGCGCCGCGCTCGGAGCGGCCTGTGCGAACTGCCTTTCGGCCCGTTCCGGTGACTTCACCCGTGCCGACGCCGACCGGCTGGCGGCGGCGATTGTCATGACTGCGCAGGAGTGACCGCCGCACCGATCCGCGCAGCGATCGCCGTCGCGGTCAGAGCATATTTCTCCCGGAGAGCGGCAGCATCTCCGTGTCCGATGATCTCGTCTGGCCAGCCGCAGGGAATAATCCGGGCGCCGGGAAGATTCTCGGCGAGTGTGCTGTAAAGCCCGCCGACGCAGCGATGGTTTTCGATGGTGACATGGAGTCGTCCCGGGGCGAAACTCCGGGCGAGTTCGACATCAAAGGGCGCGACGAAGCGCAGATTCACCACCGTCGGAGCAGCTTCACCGCGCCGGAGCAGTTCGTCGGCGACCGCCAGCGCCGTGTCCACCTCCGGCCCCATCGCCCAGATCACCGCCCCCGGCCCCTCGGTGAGCAGCTGCGCCCTGCCGAGCCGCAGCGGCGAAACGGCCGCACCGGCATAGCGGGCGTCACGCGCCCCGGCTCCGCGCGGATAACGGATGACCACCGGACGCGCCAGATCATAAGCAAAAAAGAGCATCTGTTCGAGTTCGCGTTCATCCGCCGGGGCCATGATCACCAGACCGGGCAAGCCGCGCAGAAAACCCAGATCGTAAATCCCGTGATGGGTGGGGCCGTCCTCGACAATTCCAGCCCGGTCGAGTGCGAATATCACCGGGAAGTTATTCAGCACCGTCTCGTGATAAACGCTGTCGAGCGCCCGCTGCATGAAGGTGGCGTAGATCGCACACACCGGGCGGCGGCCCCCCGCGGCGAGTCCGGCGGCAAAGGCGGCCGCATGTTCCTCAGCGATGCCGACGTCATGGCAGCGCAGCGGGAAACGGCGCGAAAACTCCTCCAGACCGGTACCGCGAATCATCGCCGCGGAAACCGTCTCCAGTTCCGGATGGAGTTCCGCCATCCGGCAGACCGCGCGCCCGAAGGCGCGGGAGAAGTTGTCGCCGCCGCCGGAACGCAGGCAGCCGCTCTCCGGATCAAATCCGGAGACACCGTGATAACGCTCGGGATCGCGGCTTGCGAAATCGCAGCCGCGCCCCTTTTCGGTCAGTACATGGAGAATCATCGGCCCCTCCAGATCACGGATACGTTCGAGCATCCGCAGCAGATCCGGCAGAGAGTGTCCATTCACCGGTCCGAGGTAGCGTACACCGAGTTCCTGAAACATCACCCCCGGCGGCAGCAACGCCCCCTTGACCATATCTTCCAGACGGTGCAGCAGGCGGCGGATTTTACGGTGGCTGGGCAGGGAACTGACGAAATTGATCGCCGCCCGCTTGAAACGGTTGTAGAGTTCGCCGGAAATCAGGCGGTTGAGACCGCGGGCAATGCCGCCGACATTGGGAGAAATCGACATCTGGTTGTCGTTGAGAATCACCAGCAGATGCTTTCCGGCGGCCTGCGCGGCATTGAGCGCCTCGAGCGAAATGCCGCAGGTGAGCGAACCATCGCCGACTACCGCAATCGCTTTGCCGGGCTGATTGCGCCGCTCCCGGGCGACGGCGGCGCCGAGCGCCAGCGAGATCGCCGTTCCGGCGTGACCGGCGGCCGCGGGGTCGAAGCGCGACTCCGCCGGAGTCGGAAATCCGGAACAGCCGCCGAACTGCCGCAAAGTGGAAAAAATCTCCCGCCGGCCGGTCAGCAGTTTATGAGTGTAAGCCTGGTGACCGACATCGAAGAAGAGCGGCTCGTCCGGAATATTGAACACCCGGTGTAACGCAATCGTCAGTTCCACCGCTCCGAGGTTCGAAGCCAGATGGCCGCCGTTGGCGCCGACAGTGACGATTATCTGCCGCCGGATTTCATCGGCCAGAGCTTCGAGTTCCGTTACCGACAATCCCGCCAGATCGCCGGGAGAGTTGATTCTTTCAAGATACATCCGTCCCCTCCCCGCCGGTGATGAAACCGAACGCCTCCAATCGTGCGACAGCAGCACGAATCAATTCATCCGGAGTGCTGGCGCCGGCGGTTAGTCCGAGCCGTCGAACCGACTGAAAGCATTCCAAACGCAGCTCTTCCGGGGAATCAACCAGCCAGCTCTTCACCCCCATGCCGGCGGCGGTTTCCCGCAGTTCATTCGCATTGGAACTGTGGGAGGAACCGATCACCACCACCGCCTCACACCGCGCAGCCAGCTTCTCCACCGCAAGCTGACGACGCCGCGAAGCATCGCAGACCCCGCCCGGAGTTTCCAGATTCGGGAACCGGCGGCGCAACAACTGCCGGATCTTTTCAACCTCGTGATATCCCAGCGTCGTCTGAGTCAGCAATACCGGACGGGAAAGTTCGGGCAGCGCCCGGACCTCCTCCGCAGTCGCCACCAGATAGTTCGCTCCGGCACGCGAATGGCCGAGAATACCTTCGGCCTCCGGATGTCCGGACTTGCCGTGAAGCACCAGCTGCTGATTCCGGTCAAGTCCGGCAGCGGCGCGATGCAGATTTCTAACCAGCGGACAGGTCGCATCGACCACGTTGAGACCACGCCGCCGCGCCGTTTGTTCGACCTCCGGCGTCACCCCGTGAGCGCCGATCAGCAACGTTGCGCCCGACGGAACTTCATCCGGCGTCCGCACGAATATCGCACCATGGCGTTTCATATCCCCGGTCACAAAGGAGTTGTGCACCAGTTCACGCAACACGTAGACCGGCCCCCCTCCGGCACCAGCCCGCCGGAATGCGTCGAGCGCCCGGGTTACCCCACCGCAGAAGCCACAGACTTCGGCGACAAACAGAGTTCTCCCGTGCTCAGCGGCCATCGTCGAAACTCCGTCCGGAGAAGAACAATCGCAGCTGCCGGTTCTCCGGATGAGCCGCCGCGATCGCCGCGGCGGCGCGGGCCGCTCCGCCGCCGGGAGGAAACACCGCCAGAAGTGACGGCCCGCTGCCGGAAATCATCACTCCCGCCGCACCCGCGGCCAGCAGTTCGTCGCGCAGCAGCCGCAACAGCGGGAATTTAACGAACAGCGGCGGTTCCAGATCGTTTTCCCATGCCGACGCCACTCCGGCGGCGTCGCCGCTTCTGAGCGCAGCGATGAGAGCAGCAGGCTTTCCGGGTTCAGCCGGACCGATTCGCCGGGGATCGAGGTGGGAGTAGCTCCACTTCGCACTGACCGGAAACCCCGGGAAAAGCACGAGGAAATCCGGCGGAGAAAAAACTCCTTCAAGCGGGGTTATCACCTCTCCGACCCCGGTTGCCACCGCCGGAACCGGATTGAGAAAAAACGGTACATCGGCGCCGAGTTCCAGTGCGATCCGCTTCAGTTCCGTTTCGCTCAGCCTGCGGAAGCGGTCGTTGAGCAGCCGCAGCACCGCGGCGGCATCGGAACTGCCGCCGCCCAGCCCCGCGGCGACCGGGATGTTTTTATCGAGAACGAGTTTCCAGGCGGGAGCGATTCCCCCCGCGGCGGCATAACGCTCCGCAGCTCGCACGGCAAGATTGCGGGAATCGGTCGGAATTTCCGGATCTGAGGAGCGCAGGGTCACTCCCGGCTCGGCGTCGAACTCGACCTGCAGACGATCGGCAACCACCGGGAACGGCCAGAACAAGGTCTCCAGTTCATGATAACCATCATCACGTCTGCCGGTAACCTTGAGGAAGAGATTGACCTTGGCGACCGCTTCGCACTCCATCCTCATGCCGGAATCCCCCCGTTCAGTTGAGTTCGTCCGGAGTGCACGGAGCAAACTTGAACCCGTAGTGATCGTTGTAACGCCGCGCCTCGGCCTCGATCTCCACCGCCAGTTTCAACGCCCGGAGCCCCTGCGCTCCGGAAACCCGGGGTTCACAAAGCTGGCCGCTCTCCCGGGTACGGTTGACCGCGGAGATGAAATCCTCCAGTTCGGCGGCAAGCGCATTTTTTTCGTCGAGATTGACGTCTTTTCTGGCCAGCCCGATCCGGTTGCGCTTGAGCACCATGCCGAAATGGCGCCCGTAATCCATCGAAATATAACAGTCCTCCTGGAACACCCGGAAACGGCGCAACGGTTCCTGGCTGACCCGGCTGGCGGTGAGACTGGCACAACTGCCGTTGACGAATTTAATCCGCGCATTGACGATGTCCTCGGTGGAACTCAACACCGGAATACCGACCACATCAAACCTCTCCACCTCGGCATTGACCATGGTCAACACCAGATCGATGTCGTGAATCATCAGATCGAGCACGACACTGACTTCGGTGCCGCGGCGCGGCAGTCCGGGGCGCGGCGGCGGATACTGCGCCAGTCGGTGGGCTTCGATGAAGCGGGTGGCGGCGGAATATTTCTGCAGGAAGTCCATCGCCGGATTGAAACGCTCAACATGGCCGACCCCGAAAACCACTCCGGCCTTTCTGGCGGCGGCCACCATCGCCTCACCCTCGGCGAGATTGGAGGCCAGCGGTTTCTCAACCAGCACATGTTTGCCCATTTCAAGCAGCGGGATCGTGGTGCGGGCATGGAAATTCGCCGGCACGGCGACACTGAATGCGTCACACTTCTCGGCGAGTTCCTGCCAATCGTTGAAAACCGGCAGCGAAAATTCCGCGCCGACCCGGGCGGCGGTTTCGGGCTGAACATCGTAGATACCGACCACTTCGGCATTGGGACTCTGAGCGTACAACCGGGCGTGATGCCGACCAAGCGCGCCGACGCCGATAACACCGACCTTGAGTTTGGGCATATTTTCCATACACTGAACCGTTTGACTTTTGCCTTGACACTGTTGGAATGGATTCCGGCGTCTCAGGTCGGAATCTCTTTTGCTTAATATACACCTTTTTTTCAATAAAAACAGCCTCATGCCGTTTTTTTTGTTGTCTAAACGCAGTTTATATGTTATATTATTGCCCCGGAATGAAATATCCCGCGCCCGATCCGGCGCGGCGCCTCTCCAGCCGGGAGAAACGCCGGAACAATCCGGGATTGTCGTCGTTTTACCATAACGCTTAATGCGAAAAAAGTTGGAGAATGTCTATGAACAATTCCCTGCGTTTCAACCGGGTGCTGCTCAAACTCAGCGGGGAGGCGCTCAAGGGCGCCCAGCCCGCGGGTTACGAGGCCGCCGCCATCCGCGATATCGTCGGGCGCATAAAACCGGCGCTCGACTCCGGAGTTGAAATCGCCGTCGTCGTGGGCGCCGGCAATCTCTGGCGGGGAGCCGTCGGCGAACAGCGCGGCATGAACCGCGTGAACGCCGACTACATGGGGATGCTCGCCACCACCATGAACGCGCTGGCGCTCAAGGAATATTTCTCCGAAGCGGGAATTATCGCCCGGGTTCAGAGCGCCGTCGGCATGGAGCCGATGGCCGAACGTTTCAATCGCGATACGGCGATTCATGCACTCGAATCCGGCCAGGTGGTGATTTTCGCCGGCGGCACCGGTTCGCCGTTTTTCACCACCGACACCGCCGCGGTGCTCCGGGCGCTTGAAACCGACTGCGACGCGGTGCTCAAGGCCACCAAGGTGGACGGAGTCTATTCCGCCGATCCCTTCAAGGATCCCTCGGCCCGCCGTTTCGACGAACTCTCCTTTGACGAGGCACTCGAACTCCACCTCCAGGTGATGGATGCGGCGGCGTTTTCACTCTGCCGGGACAACGACCTGCCGATCGTGGTCTTCAACTTCTCGGACCCGGGAAGTATGGAGCGGGTGCTCTCCGGAGACACCTCCGCCGGTACCATCATCAGTTAACCGCCGCGACATCAGTCCGACAACCATCCGGGGAACAGGTTTCATGGATCAATTTTCTGCAGTCGGCGTCGCAGCCGCGGCTTCATTCGGCCTGTCGCGACAGGCGATTTACATGCTCTGGTGCGGCATTGGGATTTATCTGCTGGCGATGCTCGCCATCGGTTTCTGGTCGAGCAGACGCATCAAAAAGATGAGTGATTTTCTGGTTGCCGGCCGCCGGTTGCCGCTGTGGATGGCGACGGCGACGCTGCTGGCGACCTGGTTCGGTGCGGGTTCGAGCATGGGAGTGGCGGCCAAGGTCTACAGCGACGGCGTACCCGCCGTCATCGCCGACCCCTTCGCCGCTTCGGTCAGTCTGCTGATCGCGGGGGTTTTCATCGTCGGGATGCTGCGCAAGGCGGGCTGCATGACCGTCACCGACATTATCGAACGTAAATACGGCCGCGGCTGCGGCGCCTACGCCTCGCTGTGGATGCTGCCGGTATACATCGGCTGGCTCGGAGCTCAGCTCCGCGGCATCGGAATCATCCTCAACGTGCTGACCGGACTGGACACCAACCTCGGCACTCTGATCGGCACCGCGGTAGTGGTGATCTACACCTTCGCCGGCGGCATGTGGGCGGTCACCCTCACCGATATCGTTCAGGTGACGCTGATCATCTTCGGACTGATTCTGCTCGTGCCGGGCGCAGTCGATATGGCCGGCGGCCGGGAGGTGCTGATCAATTCGATTTCGACGGCGGACATTTCGCTGGCCCCTCCGACGGGAGGCAACTTCAACGACCTGGTGTTCTACATCGGCAGCTGGATCATCATGGGCCTCGGGTGTTCGGTCGGGCAGGATCTCGTGCAGCGTTCGCTGTCGAGCAAGACCGGAGGGATTGCGGTTGCGAGTTCGGTGATGAGCGGCTTCTTCTACCTGATGATCGGTTTGATCCCGATCACTATCGGTTTCGCCGCCCGGCTGGTGCTCCCGCAATACGGCATCACCGCCGAAATGATGACCGCCGCCGGCGGCGAACTCGACGATCAGGTACTGCCGCGCATGGCGATGGTCGTACTCGGCAATATGCATCCGATACTGTTGACGTTTTTCCTCTCGGCGCTGATTGCGGCGATCATGAGTTCGGCCGACAGTTCGCTGCTCGCCGGTTCATCGCTGCTCTGTAAAAATGTGATCGGCGCGTTGTGGCCGCAGATCAAGGAAAAACATCTGCTGCTGAGCACCCGGCTCTCCACGTTGCTGCTCACGGTGGTGGGATTGTTCTTCGCCATCCGGGTTGAAAGCATATACAAATTGATGATCAACAGCTGGGCTTCCCAGCTGGTAATTGTGTTCGTTCCGGTGGTTACCGCGCTCTACATTCGGGGCGCCGGCAAGGCGGCCGGCTGGGCGACGATGCTGGTTTCGACGGTGGTGTGGATCGGTTATACCTTCATCTTCTCCGCCGGTTCGGGAATGGAGTTCGTCGAACTGATGAACAGTCCGGAATTTGAACGCAATCTCACCTGCGGTGCAGTCTACGGTTTTGCCTCCGGGGTGCTGACCTTCCTCTTCTGCCTGGCCGGAGAAAAGCTGACCGCGGCGATGGTTTCCGGCGAAGAGAACGGAGAATAACCCCGATGCCGCAGCTAATCAACGTTAGTGAACCGGAGGCGGCGGCCGCCGCCGCGGCCGCGTTGCGCCGCCCCGGAGCGGTGGTGCTGGTACCGACCGAAACCGTCTACGGGCTGGTGGCGCGTTCGTCCGACCGGGAAGCAGCGGAACGGATCTATGAACTGAAACACCGCTCTGGAAGTAAACGCCTGGGATGGTTCGTCGGCGACTGGCGAATCCTCCGGGACTTCGGAGTAATCCTTGATGGACTTCCGGAAAAACTCGCGGCCCGCTACTGCCCCGGACCACTGACTCTGATCGCTCCCACCACCAGCGGCGACACTATCGGCTTCCGGATACCCGACCATCCGTTTCTAACCGAATTGCTCGCAATGGTGGGAGAACCGCTCTATCAGACCAGCGCCAACCGTTCCGGGCACCCGGATGCACGCGATGTCGCCGACGCCCTCGCCCAGCTTGACGGCGACGTCGATCTCGCCGTCGACGGCGGGGAACTGCCGCCCGGAGCGGCAGCCTCGACAGTGGTTGACGCGACCGGCGCGGAACCCCGGATTCTCCGCCAGGGCGCGCTGGTAATCGAATAAATTCTCCTCCCGGGTCAGGCGGCGGCCACCATGGGCCCCGCGCTACCCCGGCATCTTGCTCACCGGTTCAGCGCAGATAACCGGGATCGTTGATGTCAAACAATTCCGCCCTGTCCAGCGGCGGAAGCCTGAGATCCCGTTCCGAGAGCACCATCTCCGCTTCCGGCACTCCCCAGTCGATGCCGAGCACGGGATCGTTGAAAGCGATGCCGCGTTCGCACTCAGGAGCGTAGAAATTGTCGCACTTGTAAGCGAAAACCGCCTCCGCGGAGAGCACCGCGAAACCGTGCGCAAAACCACGCGGAACATAGAGCTGGCGTTTGTTCTCACCGGTAAGTTCGACCGCGACGTGGCGCCCGAAAGTCGGCGAATTGCGCCGGACATCCACCACCACATCCAGCACCCGTCCGGAGATCACCCGGACCAGTTTGGCCTGGGTATAGGGAGCAATCTGGAAATGAAGTCCGCGCACCACCCCGTAAGAGGATTTCGATTCGTTATCCTGAATGAACTCCGCAGTGATACCGGCCTTCACATAACGCTCCCGCTGGTAGCATTCAAAGAAGTAACCGCGGTGATCCCCGAAAATCTTCGGCTCGATCAACACCACTCCCGGGAGTTCGGTCTCAAAAAACATCATGGAGAATGGTTTTCCTTTCCAGAATACGTTGGCGTTCAAAATCGACCACTTTGCGCAGATTCAGCGTCGCATAGGGTTCGTCGCAGGCAGGAGTATTACGGCCGGCGTTACTCCAGTAAAAGTCAAGTGTTTCCGGTTCAAAAATCGCATTGTGGAGATTGGATTTCATCGCCACCGGACGCCGAATCATCTCCCGGAGCACGTCAAGGTCGATCCGACCGTAATTCGCGGCGATCCGCTCCGAAAGGTGGTTTAACCGCTCTCCCCCGGAAATATATACCACATCCGCGTATGCCGCCGGCAGCAGGGGATGTTTTTCCCCGGGCCGAACGATCTGCAGGGGTTCTCCGGCTCGGGCGATGACCGCCGCCATATCTCCGGTCCGATCCGAAAGCAGATAGTAGTATTCACAGGTATGCGGCAGACACTTCAGCAGTGTCAGCGCTTCGGCGACGCTCGAACACTCCTCCATCACCAGCCGCATCAGAAAACTCATCGGGATGCCGTCCCATCGACCTTCACCACCACCTCCCATCTCCCCCATCACCACGCCGGCCTCGTTCATCGCGGTGACCGTACCGATGAATCCAGCGTAACCGACGCTGACCCAGGCGAGTTTCTCATCCGGCACATATACCGTGACCACCGCGGATTCCTGAAGTCCGATGTCGCGCAGATAGTCGAGCACCCGGACGTGCCGGACCCGACCGTCGGCGGAGGCACGTCCGCGCACGGCGAGGCCGGAACAGTGAAAAATTTCCGGGAAAAAATTCACCGCCCGACCTTCCGCAACGGAGATCCCGGCCGCCACGCTCATTGCGTCACATTCGCGCAGATATTCGGGAGGAACAAACGGAGCTCCCCGGCGTTCAACCTCGCGGATCCGGTCGTAGAACCATTCGTTACGCGAAACACTGTAGGCGGCCGCCATCAGATGAATCCGGTCAACCGTCGCGGCGACCTCCTTTCCGAGCAGCACTCCATGCGTGGCCCCCATCGACTCCGGGGAACCGGAAACACAGAGCAACCGTTGCCCCCCGGCAACCACGCCGAGCCATCCCCCCGAAACCTCCCGCCGGATCTCCACCCCCGGCAAAGCAGACTGGGCGGCCAATGACAAAAACAACTGCCCGAACAGCAGCCAGATCAGTACAAACTTTTTCATCTCACCCCCGCTGCGGTGAATATGGCGTTAACCACCGCCGCCACCGCCGCCCTGACTTCTGCCTCCGGCACCTCCCGGCGAACCACTCCCTCCGGCGGCGAGAAAAGCCCCCGATCGCCAGGAAAATCCGGTTCCCAGGCGGTAAACATGATGTTCAGCACTCCCCGGCCGGGAGCGGAGATATTCATTTCCCGCAGCTGCGCTCCGTCCGGTGAAACCAGAAATTCAATCCGCGTATCCTTCTGCATGGTCGTCAACGTCATACCGTCAACGCTGTGCCTGGCACTGAGCCGGATAATGCTTTTCAATGTTCCCAGATCACCGCTCAATGCCGCCATACCCGCAAAACCTGCCAACACCCGGCGGCGCAACGCCACTCCCGGCTTGATCCGCCCGGAAATCCCGTCACCGGGAGAATCGGCAATAAAACAGCCGCCATCCGCCGTGGTCA
>CAKUKT010000030.1 GCA_934663655.1 uncultured Victivallaceae bacterium | reverse complement strand
GATCCGGGTCACGTTTTCGCGCAGCAACGCGACCTTCGCCGCATCGAGCGTCTCGGGGTTCGCTTCAATGGAAATTTCACATTCTGGATCCGGCGCCAACCGCGTTTTCACCAGTTGAAACAGACGTTCGAGCCGCCGGTGGTCCAGCAGCGTCGGGGTGCCGCCGCCGAAGTAGATGCTTTCACATCTTTCCGGGCAGTCCACCCTCAGATCCCTCTCCAGCTTGTCGAGATAGGCGTCGATCAACTCCGGCGCCGGCGCAACTTCCGAATAAAAGGCACAATAACCGCACTTCCTGCGGCAGAATGGAATGTGGAAGTAGTAGTTCACGCGTCAAGTCCGAGCCGGGCAAAGGCAACCAGCCAGGCAATCCCCGGCGCCAGCGCCGCATCCGGAGCGTCAAACGCGCAGTTGTGCAGTTCGGGTGAATCCTCTCCGCTGCCCAGACGCAGAAACACCCCCGGCCAACGGCAGAGGTACCAGGCGAAATCCTCCGCGGTCAGCGAGGGTTCGGGCAATTCGACCCACTTCGCGCCGATTTGTTCAAGCGCCCGGCGCGCCACCGGAGTGGCCGCAGCGTTATTGACCGTCGGCGGATACCCCCGTTCAAGCTCAACGTCCACCTCCACCCGGTGAAGCCGCGCCACCGCGCAGCAGACTTCGCGCAGCAACGCAGCCAGTTCATCGGCGGTCTCAAGGTCAATCGCCCGCATGGTGCCGCGGATCTCCGCCTCATCAGGAATCACATTGTCCAGTTTGCCCCCGGAAATCGCACAGACACTCAGCGTCGGCGAACGCAACGCGTCGATTCTGGTCGTCACTGCGATGTTGAGTTCCCCCACTGCCGCCGCCGCCGCCACAATCGGGTTGCGCGCGGCCGCCGGACGGCTGCCGTGGCCGCTGCGACCGCGAAATTTCACCCGGAAATGGGTACACGATGCCATCATCGCCCCTTCCCGGATGCCGAAGGTACCCACCGGAAGCCCCGGCAGCAGGTGGAGAGCCGCCACCAGATCCGGTTCCGGAGAGTTCAACGCCCCCGCGGCGATGAGTTCGCGCGCCATCGCCCGGTTCTCCTCGCCCGGCTGCCACACAAAACGAATGCTCCCGGCAAAATCCCTTCCCGCCGCCGCCAGCACCTTCGCCGCCCCCATCAGAATTGCGCTGTGCGCGTCATGACCGCAGGCGTGCATCATTCCGGGATGAGTCGAGGCGTAGGGGGCGCCGGTCGTCTCCTCCAGCGCCAGCGCATCGATATCGGCCCGGAGGGTGACGTTCCTTCCCGGACGACTGCCCCGGAGTATCGCCACCACATCGGTGCCGATAAAGGGAGGCAGCACCTCCAGATCGAGATTGGCCAGTTCGTCGCGAATCAGCGCCGAAGTTTTCACTTCGGCTCCGGCCGGTTCCGGAATCCGGTGCAGCCGGTGCCGAAATTCGCTGATCTCCGGCAGCAGCTCCTCAATTTTCGCGCGCATAGACGATCTCCCCTCCGACCATGGTCATCGCAACCTGACACTGGGTTTCCCGGCCGTCGAACGGGGTATTGCGGGAATTGGACTTGAACTTCTCCCGGTCGATCCGGAAGTGACGCTCCGGATCGAAAACCGTGATGTCGGCGGGCGATCCGACCGCCAGCCCGTAACCGTCCATGCCGAGCACCGACGCCGGCCCGGTGGTCAGGCGTTCGACCAGCGCATAGAGGCTCATCCGGCCGGAAGCCACCAGTTCGGTGTAGCAGAGGCAGAGCGCGGTCTCGAGCCCGATGATCCCGAAAGGCGCGTTGTCGAACTCCACCATCTTCGCCGTCAACGTGTGCGGCGCATGGTCGGTCGCAATCACGCTGATCACCCCTTCGGCGACCGCGTCGAGCAGCGCCTGGCGATCCTCCTCCGAACGCAGCGGCGGATTCATCTTGTAGTTGGTGTCGAATTTCTTGATGCATTCGTCGGTCAGCGTCAAATGGTGCGGCGTCGCCTCCCCGGTAACCCGGATCCCCGCTTTGCGGGCGTTGCGAAGCAGTTCGACCGACTCCTTGACGCTCACGTGCTGCATGTGGATTTTCCAGCCGGTCATCCGCGAAAGAATGATGTTGCGCGCAATCATCAGCTCCTCGGCCGCCCCGGAAATGCCGTTGAAACCGAGCAGCACCGACCACTTGCCTTCATGCATCACACCGTTGGCGGCCAGATAGTTGTCCTCGCAGTGATCGAGAATCGGCAGTTCAAAGGATTTCGCATATTCGACCACATGGCGCATCAGCGCGTGGTCCTGAATGCATTTGCCGTCATCGCTGAGCGCCACCACCCCGGCCGCCTTGAGCGAACCGATCGAAGCCATCTCCCTGCCCTCGCCGCCGCGGGTCATGCAGCCGCAGGGCAGAACCCTCACCACCCCCTTGTGGGCAGCGGTACTGCGCAGAAGTTCGATCGCTCCGGGGGTGTCCGCGGGAGGATTGGTGTTGGGCATCGCCACCACCGAAGTGAAACCACCGGCGGCGGCGGCCATGGTGCCGCTGGCGATGGTCTCGGCCATGTTGTTGCCGGGCTGGCGCAAGTGAACGTGCAGATCGATGAATCCGGGGGAAAGAACCAGTCCGGTAAGGTCGATGACGGCAGGATTTTTCACTTCGGAGGCTTCGACGACGACCCCATCGGCAACGCCGATGTCGCCGACGGCATCGATTCCACGCGCGGGATCGATCACCCGGGCGTTCTTAAGAATATATTCAGATCCCATTTCTGATGCACCCCGCCACTAAAAACAGCACCGCCATACGCACGGCGAGACCGTTGGTTACCTGTTCAAGAATCACCGAGTTCGGGCCGTCGGCCACCTCGCTGGAGAGTTCCACATCGCGATTGATCGGTCCGGGATGCATAATCAGCGCCCCGGGTTTCATCCACTTCATCGTCTCGCGGTTGATCCCGAAGAACTTCGCATATTCGCCCGTACTCGGGAAAAATCCCGCGGTCTGACGCTCGTGCTGAATCCGCAGCAGATTAACCACATCCGCGTTGGTGACCGCTTCGCGGAGATTATGACATACCCGCACGCCGACCGACTCAAATTCGCGCGGAACCAGGGTGGAGGGTCCGGCAAGCGTCACGTTGGCACCGAGCTTCAGCAGTCCCCAGATGTTGCTGCGGGCAACCCGGCTGTGCAGAATGTCCCCGACGATGGCGACGTTGAGCCCCTCGATTTGTCCTTTTTTCTCCCGGATGGTGAAAATATCCAGCAGCGCCTGAGTCGGATGGCTGTGGGCGCCGTCGCCGGCATTGACCACGCCGCACGAGAGGTGCTTGGCAATGAAATCCTGCGCTCCGGGCGCGGAATGGCGCATCACCACCAGATCGACCTGCAGCGCCTCGATGTTGCGCACCGTATCGAGCAGCGACTCCCCTTTGAGCAGACTGCTTGCCTGCGCCTGCATGTTCACGATGTCGGCGCTCAGGCGTTGTTCGGCGAGCTCGAAGGAGACCCGGGTGCGGGTACTCGGTTCGACGAAAAAGTTGACAACGGTTTTACCCCGCAGCGCCGGCACCTTTTTGACCCGGCGTTCGGAAACCTTCTTGAACTCCGCGGCGGTGTCGAGGATGAAGGTGATCTCCTCGCCGCTCAGATCGTAAAGACTCAGCAGGTCTTTTCTATTCCATTGTTTCAATTCGGCCATGATCGGCAGTCTTCCTCCCCGGGTTGGAAACCTTCATATCTCAATTGCCGGCAACTACTCTTCAACGAACCGTTTCAGCGCCATGCGACCTCGTAAATCCCCGCTCCGGGGAACTGGTTGTCCGCGTCAAAACGAATTGCTATCTTGCGGTCCGGAGCCGCATCGATCCGAAAACCGACGAAATCGGCGTGAATCGGATATTCCGGAGCACCGCGATCAACCATCACCGCCAGCCGGATCAGCCCCGGCCGACCGTAATCGGTCAGCGCGTCGAGCGCCGCCCGCACCGTCCGCCCGGTGGAGAGTACGTCATCGACAAGTATGATCTCCCGGTCATTGACGTCAAACGGAATCTCCGTTTCGCGGATCATCGGCAGCCGGTTGCGGTTGCCGATATCATCCCGGTACATGGTGATATCGAGTTTGCCGGATTTCGGACGCACCCCGGTGACGGCGAAAAGTTCATCGCTGATCTTTTCCGCCAGCGGCACCCCCTGATGGTAAAGGCCGACCAGCGCGCATTCGCCGACGCGTCCGGAAAATTTCTCGGCGATTTCCCGGGCGATGGCCGGGATGGCCGCCTCCATTTCGGCGGCGGAAACTAACTGCCGGTAGGACATGGGACGTGACCTCCTCGTGGTTCAGAAATATCGCGGTTTTCGCTCCCGGAAGATAATATACCGCCTCGCAGCCGCAGACGCAAACGTTTATCGAAAAAAATTCCCCCCTCGAAGCGGCGAAACCATTCCGGTGGTCGTCATTCGCCGGTTCGGTTTCCGGCTCGTCACTCCTTCAGAAAAACCCGCAGACTCATCGGAGCGATTTCCGGCTCATTCCCGCCTGCGACGACCTTCCCGAACTCAAGGTCAGCCGGCAGCACCAGCGAGGTTTCCCCGTGGTTGAGAATAAAACTCAGCGTGCGGCCCCTCCCGGAACGTTGAATAAATTCCACCGTTTCCGGCACCGCAAGCCGGGTCAGTTTCACCCCTTGCACAGCAATCAATTGCGAAACCAGTTCGCCGGTCAGCAGCGTGCCGACGTAGAAGACGCTTCCGCGACCGAACCGGCGCCAGCTCACCGCCGCGCAGCCATCGAAAGCCCGGTCCCGCCAGACGCCGACAATCCGGGTTTCCGGATCCGGATCAAGTTCCTCGAACCAGCGCCGGGCGGTAAATATTTCGCCGTCAAGGTCAAGGTGATATTTCCGCGATGCATTGTCATCAAATGAACCGTAATCGGCGACGGTCACCCCGGCCAGCTCCCGGAGCGCTCCGGGGAAACTCTCCGGCACAATCTGATTTTCCACGGTCCGGGTTCCGCTGCGCGCACCGATGATCAGTACGCCTCCGGCCTCCACCCAGGAACTCAGATTGGCGACCCATTCGTCGGCCACATACTCCCAATGCGGCAGGATCATCACCCGGAGGCCGGTGAGATCATCGCCGGGATGAGCCGCGCCGACGAGATAGTGGCGCCGGTACAGAAAGTTATGAATACCGCGCGCGGTCAGATCCGGCGAAGGCGTTCCCAGCGAATAAATTTCGTGCATCTGATCGACGAGGTACTCTCCGGCCGCGACGGCGATTTCGTTGACCGGAATGGTACCGGCAAGCAGCGGCGCCAGAGTTTTGAGTTCCGCGCCGATCATCGCGGTTTCGCGGTAGCGGCGGCGGCGAATATTATCGTGGTCGATAATGCCACGCCAGTACTCTTCAGCGCCGAAGCGGCAGGTCCGCCAGCGGAAAAACAAAATTCCGTCCGCACCGTGCGCGACCGCCCGGAAGGTATTCACCCGCTGTTCCCCCGGTTCGACCATCGCGTTGAAATATCCCCCCTGCCCTCCGGCGCCGGACTGCATCTCCGGGATAATGAAATTGCCGCCGATCGCCCGGACGCAGGAGTATCGAAACGCCGCCACCGCGGGACGTGCCAGCGGTTCGGAATTGAAGTGGGGATAGCAGTCGAAGCCGAGCACGTCAAGGTCGGCGGTGAAATCGCTGCGGTAGTCCACTCCGGGCATGAGACCGTTGTGAAAGATGATCCAGCGCGGCTGCGCCTGCCGCAGAATATCGATCTGTTCACGCTGAAATTCCGTCACCATCGCCGCCGTGAAGAGCCGGTAGTCGAGCATGGCGCCGGGATTGGGATGGGTGGGCGCGCCGGAACGCGGCAATTCAACTTCGGCGAAACCGGTCACCCGCTGAGCCCAGAAAGCATTTCCCCAGGCCCGGTTGAGTTCGTCGACGGAACCATACTTCTCCTGCAGAAAACGCTGAAACGCCCGGCGGCAGTTTTCGCAGTAACACCACTGAAAATGGCAGTTGAACTCATTGTCGGTCTGAAAACCGATCACCCGGGGATGGTCGGCGTAGTGTGCAGCCAGCGCGGCGGTGATCCGGCGCGAATATTCCCGGAAGCGCGGTGAGGTGGTGCAGACGTGCTGACGGGAACCGTGAATCATGGTTCTGCCGGCGGCGTCCACCCGGAGGATGTCGGGGTGCTGAAGCGTCAGCCAGCGCGGCGGGGCGGCGGTGGGGGTGGCGAGGAAGGTATTGATATCGTAACGGCCGAGACGTGCGATCTCCGCGTCGAAAAAGGAGAAATCGAACTCCCCCTCACGTGGTTCCAGCATATCCCAGGCGAATTCCGCCATTCTGACCACGTTGAAACCGGCTTCGCGCATCCATTCGGGATCCTGCTCGCGGGTGGCGCGATTCCAGTGTTCGGGATAATACGGAGCGCCGAAAAAAAATTCCGGCAGTCCGGAACAGTTGAGACGGGAAAGTTTTCTGCGCATAATCGTTTTTCCTGCGGTTGGAAACAACTCACCGGCGACCATCTCACCGGCGATATAAATTACTCCGGCGGAAAACTATTTGCAAGTCCGGATCAATTTCATTCTTCCGTCACCGCGACAAAACCGCCGCCGTTGAAATCAATCGATTCCAACGACGGCGGTTATCCCCCCAGTCAGATCTCCATGAACCTGTGGCCCGGCCGGGGGGGGGGCGGTCACTCTCCGGAACGGCGTCCGGTGGAGGCCGGGGCAACTTTTTTCTGCTTATCGGCGAAAGCCTTCAACACCGGGAAGTACTTCTCCGGATTCTGAGTGAAAACCAGCGCTTCATAGAGCTGAACCTCGGAAACTTTCGGCATCGCGGCCAATTTTTCGAGGTCGGCTCCGAGATCGTAACTGCCGCTGCGGTGCAGATCGAGCATCTCCCGGAATGAACCGATCACCACTTCGCGCCCTCCCGTTACTTCGGGAGTGAAGGATTCCGGGTAATCCGCCCCCATCATCATCACGCCGTCAATCGCACCGGAAGCGAACAATTTCCGATACTGCCACGGCAAACCGCCGTACAGATCATACCGGCGCGGCTGCGCCCCCTCCAGACCGAGCTGGGAGGCTCCGAGGAACAGCGGCCGCTTCGCAAGGCGTCGACATTCGGCGAGAAAGTCACTGACCGCGTCGGCTCGCACCTCCAGCAGCAGCTCACGATCGAAATCGTCCTTCCAGATGTCGAAACCATAACGTTTAAGACACGCTTCCCGGACTTCGGGATTGTAACCGTAACGTTCGGGATGCAGCATCCGCGAATGGTTGCGGATGTCGAAGATATAACCGTCAAAATCGTATTCGAGCAGCTCCTGGAAACGTTCCAGCTTGTGCTGCCGGGTTTTCGGCACGTTAAATTCAGCCATGCCGTGGAAATAGTAGGGTTTGCGGTCCTCTCCCACCAGTTCCCCCTTGAAAATTCCCAGCGAATTGCGTTTGTAATCCCAGCCGAGCTCGCCGACAAGAACAAAGGTGATCGTGCCGTCAACCGTTTTGGAAAGTGCGTCAACCATCCAGTTGGCGGGCAATCGCTCGCCGTCGACGGCAAACAGCTGCAGATCGTCGCCCCGAAATTCATCGACGACGAAGCCGAAATCGGTGCCGAATGAATCCGCCGGAACCAGCTTGAGGTAAGATTCCGGAATATCCAGCCCGGTTATCTCCAGAACATTGCGATCACCCTCCCGGGAGGTTTTCAGTTCAAAATCCCCTTCGTACCGGCGGAAATTGATATTGTCGTCGCTAACCAGAATCCGGAGGTTCTCCCGGGTCATCTGTGCCAGCGCCGCTTCCGGCCGGGGTTTTGCGCTTCTCAGCCGTATTGCACCGATATGTTTATCGGCAATCCGCTGATTGATCTTTCTTGCCTCCTCTTCGCTTACGCCGCGGCGCGGATCAAGCATTGCGTAACCGTCGGGGTTTTTCCGGAAAAATGGATCCATCATCGGGAAACAGCCGTACTTCGCAAATTCCGCCGGTTTTTCGGTACGGTTGATATGAAACCAATTGGCGGCATCATCGAAAAGACTTTCCCAGCACCAGACCTCCATTCCGTATTTGTGCCCGAGCCGAATGGTTTCCGTCAACGGATTGTAGCGCTCCATGGTGCGGATCAGCCGCGGTGCGCCGCACGTCCAGAACACGCTGTGATTGCCGTATTCATCGCCGTAGGGAGCACTGACCCGGGTCGGATAGAGGGTGAGGCCGCAGGCATTCACCCGCAGGTAGACTTTCTCGATCCCGGCTTCCGAGAGTTCGCGCAGCCGCTGTTCCCAGAGTTCCAGAGGGTAATATTCCGGGAACTCCGCGGCACCGTCCTCAAACGCATAATCGAGGTAATCAATCGTCGTCGCCAGTTTCAGCGGAGTTGCGGCACCCAGCGGAAACATTCCCGCTCCCAGCACCATCAGCACAATTGTAAAGATCGACTTTTTCCAGTTCATTGTTTTACTCCTGATTCTCAAAATGTCAGCGAAATCCAGGCCGACTTCACATCCACCGGATAATAGAGCCAGTTCGGGCGGTCGATGATGTTGTAATCGCGCGTCGAACGGAAAAGCGCGGTCAACTCCGCCGGAGTCATGTTGCCGGCGTGACCGTCGATGAACCCGAGATTGATGCGCTGATTATGGCGGGCCGACGGCATGGCCGTACCCCAGCTCTTCTCCAATTCATACCACTGGGAATTTTGTCCTTCGTTATAGGAGTCCACCGTGTAAATCAGCGAAGAGGCGGAAGTGGCTTTCTTGGTGTTCACCATCCGGAAATCGCTGACGCCGTGAGTGGCGATATGGAGAAGGTGATCCGCGTAGATATTCTGATGGTAGTTGCCGGGGCCGCCATGGATCGTTGAATATAACCCGAAGGTACGTTTATAGGTATCGCTGCCGGGGGTCGCCTCGGGGAGTTCGGGACGGGATGAGCAGCCGTAGAGCTTGGTGCTTTTCGGACCGTACCCCATCCCCTTGAGCGAATCGGCCCAGCTTTCCCAACCCTCCTGAACGTTCGGATTGCGCAGCGGCGCATAACCGCTGAAATCGGAGGTGTACATGTTGACGCCGAGCATGCACTGCTTGTGACGGGAGAGACAGTCGGAACCTCGTGCCGCCTCGCGCGCCTTGGAGAGTGCGGGCATCAGCATCGCGGCCAGAATTGCGATGATCGCAATTACGACGAGCAGTTCAATCAGCGTGAACACACTGCGGATGAGTGGCCGGGACCCTTCGACATTTACGAAATCAATTTGAACTTTCATTACCTGATCCTCCATTTGGGTGGTTGAAGACAAAACCGGGCTATCGTCGCAAACCAGCTGGGAATCATCCCCGTACAGTGTTGATGGTTCCGAGCTGGATATCCGGAGTCGGTAACCGGAAATTATTTTCATGACGGAGTACTCCTGATTGACAACTTTTGACAGGCTGAAGATATTCATTGAACAATGCGAGCGCAATCGGCGCATTGGTCCATCCGGAGTAGATGGAGCCGGAACCGCCTTCAATACAGTCACCCCCGGTAGCGTTACCGTGGCGATCGCACATGCCGCGCCAGGCGCCGTTCAGGTGGCGTTCGGGAGCGGAGATCTGCGCGGAAAGAATAAATTCGGCGAGCCGGCGGTAAACGTCGATCGTTTCCGCGGTTGGACGCAGTCGGGCGAGCAGCTGAAACGCAACCAGTGCCCAGTTCATGGTATAGATCAGATCGGCCAGACCGGAACCGCGGGGAGCCTCGTAATGTTCCGACGGAATGATTCCGCTGTCGCGATCCATCCGCCCGGCGATCTCCCGCCCGAGTTGTTCAGCCAGGTCCAGCGCGGCGGCGTCACCACGCCGTCCGGCGGCGAAACAGCAGCCGATCAGGGCATAGATTTTTTCGCTGACCGAGAGCGAGGATATCTGTCGGCAAATATAATTGAAATAGCGCCTGCCCAATTCGTCCCAGCGGTGGGAATTGCAGCGGCAGTCATCGGCAACCAGCGCAATCCAGACCGGAACCCCCCAGTGCGGAAGTTCCAGATATCCCCGCCAGGTTCCGGCCGGATCCTCCCAGCGTTCCGGTGCTGACGGCGGCTCATCGTGTATCGAACGCGCGAGCATTGCGCCGAGCGCCTCCACCAGCTGATGGACAATTCCCTCCGGATCGTAACGACGACGAAGTTCCGGAAACGCGGCAAATATCTCCAGCTGAATCGCCGCACACCAACCATTATCGTCAACCCAGAAAACATCGCGCGACACATGTGACCAATGCCAGGCCCCGATGGGAAAGCGGGGGTTATCCCGGTTCAACAACCCGCTGCGAAAATAGAGAAAATCAAGGATATTCCCGGCAATTTCCCGATAACCATGGCCGGGGAAAGCCCGTTCCGCCATCAGAAACATCGCCGCGGTTTCAAAACAGCAATCGGGACGGCGTGATTCGATGACATCGTAGTCCCCCCGGGGGGTATAGGCGATGAATTCCCGGCGGACCTGGCGTCGCAAATCATCATCGCGGGTGGCGAAAATACGTTCGGCAACGCCCCAGGCGCCGTCGGAGGGTACCATTATTCCGGACTCGACGAACCAGCGCAGATTACGCCGCAGTCCGGCCAGCAGCAGTTCCCGGTTCATATTCCCGCCGCTCCGCTCGAACCACGCCGCACCAGTTCCGGAGTGATGACAACCGGAGACACCGACTTGTCGGCGACGAGATTCAGCAGCATCTCCACCGCCGCGCCGGCCACTGTGCCGGCACGCATGTCAATGCTGCTCAGCGCAGGTTCGGAATAGTCGCAGATCGGGCTGTTGCCGAGTCCGACGAGCTTGATATCTCCGGGGACGGCAATTCCCCGGCGAGCCATCATCCCCGCCGCCGCGGCGGCCCAGAGATCGGACATGGTGATCAATCCATCGATTCCCGCTTCGATAAGTTGTTCGACCGCCCGGTGAAAGCGGCTGCCGTGTTGTTCATCGGTGCGCCGGTCGGAAGGAGCGATGAATTCGATATGTCCGCCGGGTTCGCAGCGGCGGAACGCCTCCAGACGGGCCAGAGTATCAGGGTAAACCCCATCCTCGCTCAACATCCCGAGCCGGGAAGCGCCGTTTGCGCGTAGATGAGCGCAGGCCGCTTCAATTCCGGCGGCAACATCCACTTCGACACAGGCGGCGGCGGGAAAGGGCGGCGGAAAAATGTAGACGATGTTTTTCTCCTCCGCGAAGTTGGCGATGATGTCGGCCTCGCGCCCCGGATAGGTGTGCGCCATGGAAATAACTCCGGCGACATGGTATTGACGGAACAACTGGTAACAGTTATGAAAGCGTTCCGGACTGTCGTGCGCGATACCGACCATGACCCGGTAACCGTGCCGGGAAGCCTCTTCCTCAATGCTGCCGAGCAGCGCCAGCGAATAACCAGAGGCCATACTGTCGAGCAGCACCCCGATGATCCGGCTGCTGCCGTTGGTCAGAGTTTGAGCAATCAGGTTCGGCTGGTAGTTGAGTTCCCGGGCAATGCGGCGTACCCGTTCGCAGGTCTCGCGGGATGCCCGCGGAGTGGCGGTGTTGGTGTTGAGAATCTGGGAAACCGTGACCCGGCTTACCCCGGCGAGTTCGGCGATGGTCTTGAGTGTAACGTTCTTCTTGTTCATGGTGCATCCTCGAACTTGAATGTTGTCGCTGCGCTTAGTTTACCGGTTAACCAAAATAATAAATAAAAAACGGAAAAACGGTTTTCTATCGCTTTTTCCGGAATTATGACTTTTTTCAGCCAGCTTAGTTTACCGGTTAACCAAGATTAATATAATCCCGTTTTACGCCTTGTCAACCCGCGCTGGAAAAAAATTTTGATGATTTTTTTCAAGCCCGAAAATCGTCAGGAGGAAATCGCCGCCATTTCACCGTGAAACTTCTTTAACTCCCGCGGAAACCGGGGCATTCAAAAGATGTTCCGACATGGCGAATTTTCTACCCCGGTGGCGCAGTGGTTCGCAACCGGGATCGCCAGAAGAACTCCTGCCGCCCCCTCCCCGCCACCATGATGCTCCCCTGCCGGGCAACAAAAACGTCCCCCCACTCAGCAGCGGACAACCCCTTTGATGAAGCCATCACGATGCACCAGCATCTCCTCATTGGCGCGATCGAATTCCTCCATCTCGTAGATGTGGTTGGTTACGCCGGTGAAGTTCCAGCGACCGCTGCCGAGCAACTCCAGACAGCGGCGGCAAAGTCCGGCCTCGTAATCGATACGCCGTTCGTGACAGTTGATCGCGGTAATGGCTTTGTAGTTCCAGAGTTTGAAATCGACACTGCGCAGCTCGTCGTTGTGGTAACCGCCGATTCCCAGACGACCGTGCGAACGCACCAGTTCGCCGGCCAGATTCAGGCCGTCCGCGGTACCGGAAAACTCCATCACATTCGGAACCCCGAGCGCAAACAACATTCCGTTATCCCCGTCGCGGGTGAGATCAACCCGCCCCATCGTCTCCCAGTTCAGCAGATAATGGATATCGACCTCGTCAGCTTTAAAGAGCCGGGTGGCACCGAATCTTTCCGCATTCGCCAGCGCCTCCGGACGCTTGTCGATCGCGATGATTTCCCCGTATCCGCAGAGCCGGAAAAGCGAAATCATTCCGAGCCCCATGTAACCGCAACCCACCACCGCAATCGAATCGCCGGGAAGCACCGGCATCATTTTACCGGCCGCGCTCATCAGGCAGGCCAGCGGTTCGGCGATCGCATCGGTGTCGGCGAGATTATCCGGCACGTGCACCATTTTATCAGGTTCCATCACGATGTATTCCCGGTAACCGCCGCCACCGAGGCCGGTAACCCGGTCGCCCTCCCGAAAACCGCGGATGTTTCTGCCGACCCGCGCCACCACTCCGATTGTTTCGTGCCCGAGCACATCGCCGGCTTTTGCAGTGTACCACGGCCAGCACTCCGAATGACACATCCCCGTATAGGTCACCCGCACCAGTACCTGATCGTCGTTGATCTCCGGTACCGGCACCTCAATCACCCGGCTTTGACGTGGTCCGGTCATCACGATCTGCCGCATTGTTTTTGTCATTTTGCACCCCGCATTCCAAGGTTAGAAATCAGTCGAAAACTGGCAATTCATCTGCCGGCGTTTATATTATATCAAAGCGAAAAAGAATTATCATCCACTTTTCAATCAAAAAAATATGCGTAATCAATCAAAAGTTCCCTGCCCGGGAGAGTTTGCTCACATCGAAGTCGATCCGGATTTTCCGGTCGCCGTCCCCGATTTCAACACCCGCGGCGAACATCCCCGCGTCAACATGCATATTCATGATCTCTTTGAAATCGGCTACTGTTTTGACGGAACGGGGGTTTTTCTGATTGGAGGCAAGATATTTGAGTTTGCCGGCGGCGACGCGGTGGTGATCAACACGCGGGAATTTCATCTGGCCAAAGCCAATCCCGGCGGCACCGCGAGCTGGGGTTTTCTGAATCTCGACCCGGTGGCGCTGCTCCCTCCGGAACAGCGCAATTCCAAGGCGGCGCTGGCCCTGCCCCGCTGCTGCGGAGAAAAATTTTGCAACCTCATCAGCGGCAACAGTGAATCGGAACTTGCCGAATGCATCCGCCAATTGATTCTGGAACGCCGGGATCTGAAACCGGACTACCGTTCGATGATCCGGGCGCTGAACTGGCAAATGCTGATCCTGCTGAACCGGTACCGCGAAATCGATCACCTTCAGACCACACCGGGAGATTATCGGGACATCGACCGGATTGCGCCGGCATTGAGTTTCATGAGCGAGAATCTTCACCGGGAAATCACCGTCCCGGAACTCGCCCGTCGCTGTTTTACCAGCGTCCCCAATTTCCGCCGGCTCTTTCTGAGGGCAACCGGCTGCGCGCCGCAGCCCTATCT